>NZ_VPEY01000010.1:0-98910 GCF_013416935.1 Acinetobacter sp. YH1901141
ATTTACTTCGGATGCTAACTGATTTAGCACCTTGCAATGTTTGTCTTTTATGCGTAATTTGAGTGTCTTCATCCAATTATTTTAACAGTATTTTTCTTAATAGTGACTATAGTACAAGTATTTAAAAAGACATTTCGTGTCGTTCATATGATTTACTCCAGTCGCTTGTATCCTCGTGCTGAACCACGAGGTTTTACGCTCCAGTGGATAAATTTTTTCAAAAACATATTTTTCCGCACTTGCTGAATCAAGTCATGCAAACCCCATCCTTAATGGATTTGCGACGAGAGCTTTTATTGAGCGTATCGGGAGAAGTTTTGGAAATTGGCTTTGGCACAGGTTTAAATTTACCTTTTTATCAAGGTGTAGATACCGTGTATGCCTTAGAATCCAATGCAGCAATTTTCCAATTGGCGCAGGAACGAATTGATGCAGCACCGTTCGTGGTTGAGCAGATCACCGCAAGTGCAGAACAACTGCCTTTTGCAAATAATCAATTACAGCATGTGGTATCCACTTGGACGTTGTGCAGTATTCCAGACCTAGAACAAAGCTTGCGAGAGATTTATCGTGTCTTACAACCGGGCGGCACTTTGCACCTCGTAGAACACGTTTTAAATCGACAAAACTTAAATATTCAGCGTTTGCAACATCTGCTCACACCAATTCAAAAGAAAGTTGCAGATGGCTGTCACTTAAACCGTGACATTGAAATTGCCCTACTCGAAACTGGTTTTGAATTGGGTGAAGTCCAATATATTGATATTGCAGGCATTCCAAGTCTTGCACAGCGCATGTTATTGGCGCGAGTACATAAACCTCTTTAATCACAATCCTCAAAATCAATCCGAATGGTTTCAAAACGCAGTCTGCCCTGCTGAATGGCCTGCGCAATTGCTTGCTGACCTTTGGTCAAACGTGCGCCACCACTTTTAATATCAATTAGGACGATTGCAATATCTTCGGCATGCCCATTGCCATCCCGATAATCGGTATAGCCATCAAACACGATATAATCAACAGGATCACCTAAAAATTTGGCATCGCTCGGTAAATACTGAAATTCGGGCATAATCGGTGCTAATTGCTCTGCCATTTTGCCTTTCAGTACCGCACGACTGGTATTTACACTGCGCTTTTGTGCCTGCAATAATGCCTGCTGATGTGACAGTTCAATTTCTGCAATATATTGTTCATACTCGGCTTTAATCCGTCCATTGCGGCTATTGCTTAAAATTAAGGTGGTCAGCACCACGCCTATACAGGCACCAATCAGCATCGCCATCCAGATTGACATAAAACCTTCCTAAACCTTTTTTGCAGAACTCGATACGACTTTTGTCAACTGTCATATTCCGAGCACAAAACAATGATATGCTAGGGATGAGCAGATTAAAATCGATTCGAGGGTCATGAAAACTATATTAATTGCCAACCAAAAAGGTGGCTGTGGAAAAACCATTACGGCTATTAGTTTAGCATCTGCGCTTGCACAAAAAGGCTATAAAGTTGCTTTGGCGGATGCCGACAATCAAAAATCTGCGCTGCAATGGTTAAAACAACGACCAGAAACAGCCGCTCCAATTCAAAGTTTAGATTGGCGTCATGAAAAGTCGATTGGCGATGCACCCAAAAACATTGAATATTTAATTATTGATGCACCTGGCGCATTATCGGGCGAACATGCCGAGCAATTGATTAGTGAAGCGCATGCGATTATTACTCCGCTGCAACCTTCTTTTTTCGATATTGACTCAACCCGCCGCTTCTTAAAACACTTACAAGACATTAAGCGGATTCGTAAAGGTAAAGTCCAAATTTTGCTGCTGGCCAATCGGGTCAAACCCAACTCTGCCAGCTCTAAAGATATTCAGGATTTTTTCCAGAAAATCGAGCAACAGCCTGTGGCATGGATTTCAGAACGTGCAGCCTATGGACAATTGGCAATGCAAGGTTTAAGTATTTTTGATAAAACCCAAAAAACTTATCTGCAAATGCAAGATCAATGGCAGCCTGTACTGAATGCCATTGTAGATGACCCTGCTCAATGGTTTTAAAGCCTAGAATCGCCACCGTTTAGAACTTATTCACCAGAACTTACCAAGCTCTCGTTTTCGGGAGCTTTTTTTTCAGTTAATATGGCACATGACCTTAGGAATGTTTCAGTGAATTCAGTGCAACAGTACGCGCCAACATTACAAAAAATTTTATTGTTTGGACTGTTTTTTGTCCTGATCTTTTTGGGTTTTCACATACTCAAATATTTTATTGTTCCTGTTGTTTGGGCAGCAATCATTGCCTATATGAGCTGGCCACTATATCAGTCGGTGCTACGTTTATGCGGTCATCGTCCTACGCTTAGCGCAGCCTTAATGATGCTGATGGTCACGTTGGTGGTCGGCATTCCACTCACTTTTGCCATTTTTATCCTGCAACATGAAGGTCGCAACTTATATTACGAATTACAAAAACAGGTCTTTTCCGGACACTTAAATGTCCCTGATTTCATTCGCAATTTACCTATTATTGGTAAAGAAGTCACCCGCACCCTTAAAGAAATTAATCACGATCCGAACAGCATTGTGCAATCCATTTCCTTATGGATTCAAGGGCATTTAAATTACGGCAAAGTGGTGATTAATGAAGTCAGCAAAAACCTAATCAAACTTGGTTTTGCCCTGCTATCGTTATTCTTTTTCTACCGCGATGGTCACACCATTTTGCATCAAGTCAGCAAAGCTTTGGAAATGGTGATTGGGCCACGTATTCATCACTATTTAGATACTATTTCTGAAACCACACGTGCTGTGGTCTATGGCGTTGGACTCACCGCAATTGCGCAAGCCTTACTCGCAGGCGTGAGCTATTTTGTCGCTGGGGTACCTAATCCGATGGTACTGACCATTGTGACTTTCTTATTTGCCTTAATTCCGTTTGGCCCACCGTTAGCTTATGGTTCGGTGTCGCTGTGGTTATTTAGCCAAGGGCATACCATGGAAGCCATTGGTGTGATGGCGTGGGGCGTGTGTGTGGTCAGCACTGCTGATAACGTGATTCGTCCTTTGGTGATTTCGGGTGCCACTCAAATTCCATTCCTGTTGATCATGTTTGGAGTTTTAGGTGGAATTGCCAGTTTTGGTCTGATTGGTCTATTTATTGGCCCTGTGATTTTGGCAGTCTTACTCGCTATTTGGCGTGAGTGGTTGCATGAAAACAATCAGCCCGAAGCTTTAATGATGCCTAAAGCCACACTTGCCCACGACCTACCCGAAGACGATTCATCTTCCAATTCAAAGCTTAATTAAGCTTTCTTTCTGATCATATTGCTCATTTAGCTGTGTTGATCTGAACAAATCAGCTCAACACAGTACATACATACTACTACGCAAACGTTGTATTGTAACGTGGCTAACTTTGTTTCAATCAAGACATCCCTAAATATTATGCACAACAAACAGGATGTCTTTTATGCGCTCAATACTTAAATTTGCCAGTCTTGCTGCTTTTAGTGGTGTCGTACTCATGGGTTGCAGCACCACCGCAACCACACAAGAAAAATCAAAATTAGTGAAAATGCATGCTGTTTCAGCACAAGGGATTGGCAAAGAATTAGGTACAGTCGAACTACGTGACAGTGCAGCAGGCTTAGTCATTCACACCCAACTCCAACAACTCCCTGCAGGGGAACGAGGTTTTCATATCCATGAAAAAGGTTCATGTGCAGCAGCAGAAAAAGATGGAAAAATGGTTGCTGCTTTAGCAGCGGGCGGACATTTTAATCCCAAAAATATCCCGAATCATGGTACACCGCTTACAGGACATTTAGGGGACTTACCGGCTTTAAGTGTTGCAAACGACGGAACAGCTAAAGTGACTGTGATTGCACCCCGTTTAACATTGGCACAAGTTGAAGGGTTGGCCTTGATGATTCATGCAGGCGGTGATAACTATGCCGACCATCCAAAACCATTGGGCGGCGGCGGTGAGCGAATTGCCTGTGGGATTATTTAAGCGAGCATGATGCATTTTCAATAAAACATTTATTACCAATTGTGGATAAGTTAAGGGTTATACACATGCCTTTCGACTTATCCGCAAAAAGTAAAATTTATCTTTTTGAGGATTATTCTCAAACGACACTCAATGCAGCTCTTCTTGCTTTATATCGGTCGTATTTCATAACCACACTTACTCGTTTTTGAATAACTTGCTACTATTTTGCACAAAATTAGCTCAATTTTGCAGCCATCGTATCTAGCTCATCAATGTGCAGAGCTCCCAACAGCTCGTCTTTGCGATTGTCACTATTTGCGCTACACTGCTGTTTTATCGACATGAAAAAGATTTGGGCATGAACATTAAAACATTACGTTGGGTTGGGTTCCTAGAAGGTATTTCATTCTTATTGTTGTTATTTATTGCTATGCCCATGAAATATATGTTCGATAACCCAATTTTAGTGAAATATGTAGGTATGGGACACGGCGTATTGTTTATCGCATTTTTAGTGGTGCTTTTTGTGGTTTGCGAAAAACAAAAATGGTCTCTTAAAATGTTTATTTTGGGCTTAATTGCTTCAATTTTACCTTTTGGTCCGTTTGTTTTTGATGCTAAATTGAAAAAGATGGAACAACCAGTACAAGCTTAATCTGCAAGTCCTTTTCAGCTTTCATCACATTACACATTTTCTGAAATTTAATTTATAAATCAAATATTTCCAAGGTGATGCCACATCGCCTTGTTTTATGATGTAGCTAAAAAATTTAAACCCTTAAAACTGCCCTGCAGCAACTCGCTCCTGCATCACCTGTTTAAGCATCATGCGTGGCAAACTAAACCAGAGCGTTATCAGCACCAAACAAGCCAAACTATACGCCCAAATATCAAACCGCATATATAAAACACGCACCAGTTCAATCACAATAAAAAAGCACAGCATCAATAGCATTGAAACACTAGCAGCAACAGTACCTTTAGACACTTCCGATGACATTAAGGCGAAACGGTATAAGACTGAGAAGCTCACTCCCTCACCAAAACTAATCAAGCTCATACCAATCACCAAACACCAAACAAAATAGCTTTGCCAAATTGCCCCCAATACGATCAGCACACTACCCAACAACATTAAAGGTAAACCAATCAAGACTGTTTTTCCTAAAGGTAAACGGTCAATGACTTTCATCAGTACCAGATTGCCTAAAATCAAACCACCCAAAACAGGAAACTGCGCCAAACCGTATTGCAGACTACTAAAGCCTAACTCTTCCACCAACATCACGGGAGATAACGCAATCCACAACATTAAAGGCATGCTCAATAATGGCAGCGCCAATGTCAAACCTAAGAATCTGGTATTTTTAAAAACTTGCTTAAAATCATCCCATACATCTCGAAATGGAGGTTTGGAAATACGCTGCTGATTTTCAGGCATTTTGGCTTTCAGTCCAAACCAACTCAAAAATGCCAACAGTGCTATGCCGATAAAACCCCAATGCCAAGAAACATGCTCAATCATAAATGCACCTAAGACTGGGCCGAGCAAGGGAGCAAGTAAAGACACGTTCGCCATGAGTGCCATGACTTTAATTGCATCACGTTCTGCAAAATTTTCCTGAATAGCCGCATAACCGACTGCACTAATGACTGACAAACCAAAACCTTGAAAAAAACGAAGAACAAGGAAGCTTTCAATATTCTGAGTCAATAAGATCAATAAACAGGTTAGGGTAAAAAATGCCACGCCGCCCAATAATACTTTTTTGCGTCCCAAACGGTCAGAGAGTGGCCCCAATAACCACGCCACACAAGCACCGCCAAGCAAATAAAATGACATGGACGAAGCTGCCCATGCACTACTGACACCAAAATCTTGTGTGATGGCCAACATTGCGGGTTGAACCAAGTCATTGCCAATATAAACTGCGAACTCAAACAAGACCAAAGCCAAGGGAAACATGAGTGTGGCACGTTGAATGGTATTTTTTTGCTGCTGTGGCATGAGTTGTAAAGGACTAAACGATGCAAGTCAGCCACGTTTAGCCCATAAAATAGAAAATTGAACTGCAGTTTAACAGAGTTGAATGGCAAATTTGTGGCGCTTTTTTTAAGCCCGTTAAATAAATTGCGGCACTTGATGTGACATCAGACCAAGTTAGGCATCACCTCCTTCAGCAGGTTAAGGCGATACGGTATTGCCCAATTCATAATATGAAATACCGAAAGTACAGGATAAAACTACCCACGGCAATGAGGCGATCATTACAGTGTAGAAATGCTAGCGTTTTGATGGACATGCTGCGCTCACACGTTTTTGAATCGAATGAAGTCATCCTAAATAAAAGCTGTGGATAACACGAGTATTATCCACAGACGCTTTGTTGCATTTTTAGAACATCATGCAAGATTTACCTAAGCCCTACAGCAATTTAAGGACATTTTTTGCTTTGGAAAGTCTTGGTATTTTTACCACGTGCGCATAAGTAAGCGGTTTGCACATCACCCTGCTGCCATTGTCCATTAATATTTTTAAAGTGATAAATACTACGAATTGAACGTACCGAATCATCCATTAAGCCTGTTTCGGTAATTTTTACTTCTGCCGCAGTTGGTGCTTCGACACGGTTAAAGTATTGACGAATTTCAACGGTAGCCAATTCTTTACGCAAATCTGGACGTTGTTTGAGTACCTGCGCCAAAGGTGTTTCTGCAGGCGTAACTTGTGAAATAATATTCTGTGTAGTCGCACAGCCTGACAATAACGCAACACCCAATGCGGAAACCGTGATTAAACGCAACATAACTCCTCCAAAATGTTGATTATTATTTATGCTTCTATGATGCCCTGTTAGCGCAGAAACGCTAGAACAGAAATGTAAAATTAAAACAGCGGCATAAAAAAACGCATCACGAGGATGCGTTTTTCAATTCACTTAAATAAATGAAAGGCGAAAGGAATTACAAATCAAATAATTTGCCTGGGTTCATAATGCCTTGAGGGTCAAAAACCTTTTTCAACGCTTTCATATATTCAATTTCTTCAGCTGAACGTGAATATTCCAAATATGGTTTTTTGGTCATGCCTACACCGTGTTCTGCAGAAATAGAACCATCATATTTCTTCACAGTATCAAATACATACTTATTTACCACCTGACATTTGGCAAAGAATTCGTCTTTGCTTAAATCGGCAGGTTTAAGAATGTTCAGGTGCAAGTTACCATCACCAATATGGCCGAACCAGCAAATTTCAAAGTCAGGATAGTTTTCTGCCACAATTGCATCAATTTCCTGAATAAATGCAGGAACATGAGTAATCAATACTGAAATATCGTTTTTATATGGAATAAACGGTGCAATCGACTCAGAAATGTCTTCACGCAAACGCCATAAACTTTCAACTTGGTCTAGGCTTTGGCTCAATACGCCATCCATCACCCAGCCTTGTTCCATACAGTGTTCAAAAATTTCCATCGCCTTGTCCATAATTGGCTCAAATGGCGCTTCAAATTCAAGTAACACGTAGAATGGACATTGGGTTTCAAATGGACGTTGCACATGACCATGATCCAAGACCTTTTGCATCGCCAATTCACCAAAGAATTCAAATGCAGTCAGATCAATTTTAGCTTGGAAAGCATGTAATACAGGCATCACCGAATTAAAATCAGGTACGCCCAACACCATCACTTGCAAATCTTGCGGTTGGCGTTCTAGCTTAATTTCAGCTTCGGTCACTAAGCCAAGTGTGCCTTCACCGCCAATAAATAAATGTTGCAGCGCATAACCTGTTGCGTTTTTGATCATGCCTTTGTTCAGACGCAGGATATCTCCTTTGCCTGTTACCACAGTCAGACCCAACACCCAGTTACGGGTCATGCCGTATTTAATGACTTTAATACCGCCCGCATTGGTACCAATATTACCGCCAATTTGTGAAGAACCTGAAGATGCAAAATCGACTGGATAATACATGCCTTGTTCTTCGGCATAGTTTTGTAGTTGCTCAGTCACCACACCCGCTTGCACACGTACCATACGGTCTGCAGGGAAAAATTCCAAGATTTGGTTCATCTTGTCCATGCTGACTACAATTTCACCATTGGCTGCCACCGCACCCGCAGATAAACCTGTACGTCCGCCCGATGGAGTAATGGCCACATTAAACTGATTCGCCAGTTTTACAATGGCTTGTACTTGCTCTGTGCTTGATGGGAAAACGATGACCGATGGGTTCGGATCAAAATGCTTTGTATGGTCACGACCCCAGTTTTGGAGGCTATCAGCATCCGTTTTAATACGGTTTTCACCGACTATTGCCGTTAATTGGGTCAATAACTCAGGGGTTAAAGCGACTGGAGCATTCATCGTTTGCAGACCTAGCAAGAATTAAACAGGAAGAAAAGCGACTGTCTGCACATCTTGATCTATTTGAAGATGAAGATACTGCAGACTAAATATGTGCATCAAAGCAACAGCGTGGGTTGGCTTTCATGTGCGCCGCTTATTATAAGCGATTTTTTTGAAAAACCTGTGAATATTGGCAATTCCGATAATATAACGTGGTAAGAACAGGGCAATTTTGGGCAATATTTCTGAAAGAGATTATATCTGACAAAAAATACCTGCACTCTTGGTCATAAAGGAAATGTATATCGACCCATCTCCTATGTTATCATACCGCCACTAAATTTGGCCTTTGTAGCGGAGCCGTAATGAGCCAACATCTTTCACTACCTAAAGATAAAATTCGTTTCTTGTTGTTAGAAGGCGTACACCAGAACGCAATCGACGTGTTAAATGCAGCGGGTTATACCAACATCGATTATCGTAAAACGGCGCTTGAGGGCGATGCGTTAAAAGAAGCGATTAAAGATGCGCATTTCATTGGAATTCGTTCACGTACACAGCTAACTGAAGAAGTTTTTGAAGCTGCGAACAAACTAATTGCGGTAGGTTGTTTCTGTATTGGTACAAACCAAGTGAACTTAACTGCAGCAATGGAACGTGGTATTCCAGTTTTCAATGCCCCTTATTCAAACACCCGTTCGGTTGCAGAATTGGTATTGGCTGAAGCAATTTTATTGCTACGTCGCGTACCTGAAAAATCAACCGATACACATGCAGGTGGCTGGAACAAGTCTGCAGTCGGTTCATTTGAAACACGTGGTAAAACTTTAGGTATCGTGGGTTACGGTTCAATCGGTTCTCAACTTTCAGTATTGGCTGAAAGCTTGGGTATGCAGGTCATTTATTATGATGCTGTAACCAAGTTACCTTTAGGTAATGCACGTCAAGTTGGCTCTATGGGCGAATTATTGGCAAATGCTGACGTGGTTTCTTTACACGTTCCAGATGTACCATCTACCCGCAATTTCATGGCAAAAGAACAATTTGCACAAATGAAAGAAGGCGCAATTTTCATTAACGCGGCACGTGGTACTTGTGTGGTGATTGAAGATTTAGCAGATGCCATCAAGTCTGGTCATATTGCAGGTGCTGCAGTTGACGTATTCCCGAAAGAACCAAAAGCCAATGGTGAAGAATTTGTTTCCCCACTACGTAACCTACCAAACGTGATTTTAACACCGCACGTGGGTGGTTCGACCATGGAAGCGCAAGCGAACATTGGTTTAGAAGTGGCAGAGAAATTTGTTGCATATTCAGATAAAGGTATGACTTTGTCTGCAGTGAACTTCCCTGAAATTGCATTGCCATTAACTGAAGGCAAGCACCGTTTATTACACATTCACCAAAATATTCCAGGTGTATTGTCTAAAATCAACAACTTGTTTGCTGAACATGGCATCAACATCTCTGGTCAGTCACTTATGACCAAAGGTGATGTCGGTTATTTAGTGATGGACGTTGATGCGACTGCATCTAAAGAAGCACTAGATACTTTACACGAAGTTGAAGGCACAATTCGCGTACGTGTCTTGTTCTAAGACCATACGCTGATGCTACAAAAAACCACAGTCTTAGCACTGTGGTTTTTTATGTCTGATCTATGGGCATGACCTTGAGTTGCCACAGCCCTGTATTTTTAAACTTGCTATAATCTGCCTGACCTTCCCATTTCCACACTGTTGAGTATTTTTCTGCCCCATGCCAAACGCCCAACTCACTGCGGTGTTGTTCATGGTTTTATCCATGATCTCCTATCAAATCAGTGCTTCTTTTGCCAAACAATTGTTTCAGGTGCTTGACCCGCTTACTGTGACGATTTTGCGACTGTGCTTTGCCAGTGTAATTGTGGCAATCATGTTTCGCTCATGGCAAATTCTGTCGCGGCTCGCACATTTAAAATGGCGTGATTTATTGTGCTATAGCGCAGCCTTGGGCTTAATGAATATTCTGTTTTATCTATCTTTAGGTAAATTGCCACAAGGTATTGCGGTGGGTTTAGAGTTTGTCGGGCCTTTGGGCTTGGCTTTATTATCCATTCAAAACCGTAAAGATTATGTCTGGGTGTTGTTGGCGATTTTAGGCATTATTCTTATGGTGCCTTGGGGACAAGCGCAGGGTGATCATTTTAGTCTGTTTGGTGCAGCGTGTGCCCTAGGTGCAGGATTGTGCTGGGCTTTTTATATTTATTTTGGGCAAAAAGTGGTGCAACAAAATATTGGCATGCACGCGCTGACCATCGCCATCAGTATTTCAGCTTTGGCTTTAATTCCCTTCGGACTGTATAACAATGCCCCTGCACTTTTTGAAACCCAGTATTGGGGCAAGGCGCTTGCCATTGCAGTGCTTGCCACGGCCATTCCTTATGCGCTGGATTTACAAGCCTTAAAACAACTCAGCAAAATGAGTTATGGCACACTTTCCAGTTTATCGCCTGCTTTGGCTGCACTGACAGGCTTGGTATTGTTGGGTGAGAAAATTACTTCACTGCAATGGCTCGCCTTATGCTGCATTATGTTAGCTTCGGTCGGCGTTACTTTTAGAGCAGTAAAAAAATCCAAACAGCCGCAGAATATTTAAACCAGAATGTTTAAACCAAACTGTCTTTAGACATCTGTTGGTATTTTTCATATTCTGCCAAATATTGCTTGGCTAGACTTTGTTTTTGCTGTTCAGACAAAATTTTACCTGCCTGCTGAAAAAAGCCATGTTCTTCTTCTTTTAAATGATGATGCACTTTATCTGACAGTTGCTTTGCAATGGCCAACCAACCTGTGTTGCTCATTTCAGTTTCGATTAATTGTTCGAGTAATTCATCCATTTGATGATGCTCTGCCAAAGCATGGCGAGTGATATTTAAACCCGCATCAGTCATCATTAAGGGAATATAAAAATAGCGATCTTCTGCCACTGCATGCGCAAATAATTCATTTTTAAGTTGTTCAAATACCGCTCTACGTTCAGGGCTATCACCTGAAGTTTGCGTCAGTTGGCGGGCTAAATCTCGTTGGATGTCGTGACTTTGGCGTAAAGCTTCAAAAATATTCATGTGCAGCCCTCTATTTTTAACCCATGCGCGGCGAACAGATTGATAAGAATCTACTCGCATATCCACATCGGTTTTGGAGTCAGTTTTGATTTCGTTTTTTAATCCTCTAGCTACTGTATAAAGGATCAATCCGAATTCCTGCAACTATTTGTATAGAAAGCTTTAATTCACTTACCCACTTTATTCAAGTTATGTATCTGAGCAAAATTTAGAGATTTAAAACCCGTTTCGGTACCAAGCGCTTTTTATCTGTAATTTCAGCCAAACCTAAACACTTTTCACCATCAAAGACCAACACTTGCGCTGCTGCAGGATGGTCAATATTACTTTCCATGCCACGACTAAAATATTCAGCGCGTCCTTCAGGGACTTGAATGTGTAGAAAATGCTGCACAGGTGCATACGCAGGCAGCAATAAAGCCTCACGTTCTGCTTCACTTAAACTTTCCAAATATTCAATGCTATAACTTGGAATCAGGTCAAAATGTCCCGTTTTAATCCGATGCAAATAGGTCAAATGTCCATAAGTACCCAAGGCTTTGGCAATGTCTTCACCTAAAACACGAATATACGTGCCTTTAGAACAAGTCACATCCAAAGTGATGCTCTGTTCAGTAAAAGACAGTAACTCAATGGCATAAATTGTGACTGGACGCGCTTCACGTTGAATTTCAATGCCTTGTCGTGCCAATTCATACAACGGACGCCCTTCTTTTTTTAAGGCAGAATACATGGGCGGAACTTGCATAATATCGCCCTGAAATTGTGCCAATACCTGTTCAATGCTCTTTTGGCTCAATGCAGGTACAGCCTGCTGCAACAGCACTTCACCCTCGACATCTCCCGTGGTGGTGCTGTGTCCCAATTGAATGGTGGTTTGATAGCATTTCACCGAATCGAGTAAATAGTGCGAAAATTTGGTCGCCTCACCCAAACAAATCGGCAGTAAACCCGAAGCCAATGGATCTAATGCTCCCGTATGTCCTGCTTTTTGCGCCCGATATAACCAACGCACTTTTTGCAATGCTGCATTGGAACTGATGCCCAAAGGCTTATTCAATAAAAATACACCACTAATGGCACGACGCTGGATTTTAGCCGCAGATGATTTCATAGCACACATAGGTCAAAGCAAAACTGCGTCATGGTAACAATCTGCCGCGATAAATGACAACATTTCTAGAACAGCGATTTACTTTTATGGCATATTTGGGGCTTAGGATTAAAAAAATAAAATGGATATACAGGTGCATTGGAATGCAGAAACATAAAATATGGATTGTTTTAGGCGTAGTGATACTGCTCATTTCAACTTTGGTGTATTGGCTGATGCCACAATCAAACTCCCCCGATACATCCCCCCAGCAAAGCTCAAATGATGAAACATCTCAAGCTTTGAGCATGCAGCAAGCCATGCAAAATAACCCTGCTGCAAATTTTTTAAGCCCAAGTCAGCAGGACACCGAAGTCAATTGTCAGCTTAAACTCGATGCAAGTAATCGTCTGATTGTGAATGAGCAAACCCGTAACTGTTTTGAATATTTTATTACCCAATATGGCGAAAAAAGCATTGAACAGATTCGTGGTGATTTTAAAAGCTATATTCAACAAGGGCATAAAGAGCCTGCCTTATCGCAAATTTTAGATTTATGGCAGCGTTATTTGGACTATCGCAATGCGCTTGGACAACTGCAAGCACCGAATTTAAATCAGGAAGATCCGCAATATTACCGCAGCATTTTTAGCAGCATGCAAAATCTGCGTAAACAATATTTTTCTGATTATGAAATTGAAGGTTTATTTGGTACGGAAGATGCCTATCACGAATATACCCTAAAGCGCATGGCAGTCATGGATGATAAAAAATTATCTGAAGCTGAAAAAGCACGACAATTGCAGGAATTATTTAAACAATTACCTCAAGATTGGCAAGAAAATTTAGAACAGCTGAACACCTTGCAAGATTTACGCAGCTTGACTGCGGCAATTAAAGCACGTGGTGGTTCTGCTGCTGAAATCCGCCAAATGCGTTTAAATCTGGTTGGTCCAGAAGCAACCCAACGTTTAGAACAATTAGATGGGCAACGCAGTCAGTGGAAATCACGAGTAGAGGATTATTTAAGTGCGCGTGATCAAATCATGCAAAGTGGAATGAATGATCAAGCCAAGCAACAAGCCGTGAAACAATTACGCGGACAGCATTTTCAAAATCCACAAGAGCAATTGCGTTTAGAAACCTTTGAACAGGTACATGATCAAGGTGGAAAATTACCTTTTGCTGACTAACATATCTACATAGGAAACTGGGGCATTCAACATGCCCTATTTTTATGCCTGAAAAGCTGTTTTAGTACAAACTCACCACAACGATTTAATATACAAATGTCTATAAATATTAAATAGATATCAATATGCATGTAGATTTACAAATCTCTGGGACAATGCGCAATAACTGTCCCCAAATGATATGTTTTTTCTAAATTACGCATGAAAAAATACCTGAGCGTACAAAAAATAGTCGAGGATGACTCACAATAACATGCCGTAAGCAACGGCAATTTGCATATCTGAGCTTTCAGGAGGGAAGCGAAGCCACCACTTCACTTGTAATAAAAATAAAGAACACAGGATTGTTTTATGACCATCATCTCTAACATACGGGCAATTACATTGGCTGTCACTGGCTGCTTGCTCGGTTCAATGGGTGTCGCTCAAGCTGCTCCAAGCGTGTTGCCTATTCAGGAACAGGCCAAATCTGACTATGCCAAAACCAAATATCCATTGCTCATGGTACACGGCTGGCTCGGATGGTCACGCATTGGCAATGAAACCTTTAATATGGATTATTGGTATCAAATTTTGCCAGATATGGCACGTAATGGCGCAACCGTATTTGCCGCACAACTCTCCCCTGCACACCGTACTGAATTTCGAGGTGAGCAACTGATTGCCCAAGTCGAAGAAGTCATGGCAATCACTGGCAAATCCAAAGTCAATTTAATTGGTCACTCACATGGTGGCCCAACAGTACGTTATGTAGCTGCGACCAAACCTGAATATGTGGCATCAATTACGGGCGTTGCAGGTACATTCCGTGGCTCCAAAGTTGCCGATGATATTCAAAATAATCGTTTATCACGCACCGCGTTTAATATTTTAGGCGACTATATGGTGGCGCCTCTCATTACTTGGGCGCAGCAACAGCCAGACATGCCTGTGGATTTTGATGCCTCGATGGCTTCTTTAACCGAAACAGCGTCTGCAGATTTTAACCGTCGTTTTCCAACCACAGCCTTGGCCGCAAATTGTAGCAGCAGCGGTGCCAAAGTAGATCGCGGGATTCATTACTATTCATGGACAGGTGTAGCACAAGCCACCAATTTACTGGATATTGACACTGTTTTAATGCAACTCGGCCCACTGTCTTATGGCAATTTAGACAACGATGGCATGGTCGCACGTTGTAGTACCCACATTGGACACGTCATTCGTGACAACTACCGACTAAATCATACCGACCTTGCCAACATGATGTTTGGCTTAACGGGCTTGTTTGCACCTGACCCAGTTGCACTGTATCGACAACATGCCAACCGATTGAAATTACAAGGTTTGTAATAGTAAAGCTCATTTCAATCTTGGCAAAACCATCTTCCTGTGCTTGAAACTCAAGTGCAAGAAGTTCAATAACCATGAATCATTCAGAACTTGCAATCTAGCAAATTTCCTGAATAATGATATTTGACAATAGATATTGTCATGCTAGGAAAGCACAATAAAATAGAGGATGTTATATGAAATATGGATTATTCATTGCAGGCTTAATTGCGGCTAGTACCTTCAGTACCGCGCACGCATCCAATGCAGAACAGGTCAAATCTAACTTCGTGATCTCCAGTTATGCCAAAACCAAATATCCGATTGTGTTTACTCACGGTATGGCAGGCTTTATCAATATTGGTGGAGATCAGTTAGGTGTCGATTATTGGTACCAAATTTTACCCAATTTAGCACGTAACGGTGCTAACGCTTGGGCAACCCGCGTATCTCCATTTAACTCATCAGAAGTTCGTGGCGAACAATTGGCACAACAAGTCGATGAAATTCTTGCGATTACAGGCGCAAGCAAGGTCAACTTAATTGGTCACTCACACGGCGGTCCAACCATTCGTTATGTTGCAGGCGTCATGCCTGCTCAAGTCGCCTCTTTAACTGCTGTAGGTTCACCAAATAAAGGCTCACCTGTGGCCGACTTTATTTTGAATGTACAAGGTGCACCGCTCGAAAAACCATTAATTGATATGGTCAATTTAGTGTCTAAAACCATTACTTGGGCACAAGGTTTAGATCCAAATAGCTATCCACATGACTCATTGGCAGGTGCCAACAGTTTGAGCACCACAGGTTCAGCACAATTTAACAGCAAATTCCCAATGGGTATGCCAACGACAAGTTGTGGTGAGGGCGCTTATCAAGAAAAAGGCATCCAGTTCTATTCATTTACGGGCAATACGGCTGTCACTAATTTACTTGATCCAGACTCAGCCATGTTGGCGACCAGTTTGTTGATTGATAATGGTCGTGATAATGATGGTTTGGTATCACGCTGCAGCGCCAAATTTGGTAAAACCATTCGTGATAACTACTATTGGAACCACTTAGATGAAGTCAATCAACTCTTGGGCATGAAAGATATTTTTGCACCAGATCCTGTTGATGTATATCGTCAACATGCCAATCGCTTAAAAATGCAAGGTTTATAAACTCAAATACCAGACATAAAAAAATGCGCCTAAACGGCGCATTTTTTAGCTGTAAAGCAAAGTTAAAATTAACCTTGTTTACGTGCTGGTAATTTCTCACGAATACGTGCAGCTTTACCAGACAATTCGCGTAGGTAGTAAAGTTTAGCACGACGAACGTCACCACGACGTTTCACTTCGATTTTCGCAACGATTGGAGAGTGAGTTTGGAAAACACGCTCAACACCAACACCGCTAGAAATTTTACGTACTGTGAACGCAGAGTTCAAACCACGGTTTTTCTTCGCAATTACCACACCTTCAAATGCTTGAAGACGCTCACGATCACCTTCTTTTACTTTTACTTGAACGATAACTGTATCGCCTGGTGCAAAAGCTGGGATGTCTTGCTTAAGCTGTGCATTTTCAACAGCTTGTACTAAAGGATGCTTACCACTCATGGGGTATCTCCAGTATGTGTGGGTCAGAAGAGGTCTGATTTCCACTGGGTCTAGAGGCTAAAGCGCATAGGCCCGATTGACTTTCCCTTTATGCCTGACCGCTTCAATGCATAAAGAGCCTATTTAAGACTACAAACCAACTGCCTGTAGCCATGGTGCTTAGATAAACCAATTATTTGGTCTACCCTTGCGAATCTTTTAGCCATTTTTTTTGCTGCTTGCTCAACTCAACTTTTTCAATCAACTCAGGTCGACGCTCTAAAGTCCGTTGATAACGCTGCAAAAACCGCCATTTTTCAATATTGGCATGATGACCCGACTTTAATACTTCAGGCACATCCAACCCTTCAAAATGGTCTGGCTTGGTATATTGTGGGCAATCTAAAAGACCATCCACAAAAGAGTCTTGCACATGAGATTGTTCATCAGACATTGCACCCGGAAGTCTCCGGATAATACTGTCTAACAACACCATCGCTGGTAGTTCACCGCCTGATAAAACGTAATCGCCAATCGACCATTCCTGATCGACATAATGCTGAATTAAACGCTCATCGACACCCTCATAACGACCACACAATACAATTAATCCATCATATTCAACGAATTGCTGTACTGCAGTCTCATTTAGGGTTTTGCCTTGTGGTGACATATACACCACAGGTACATGAACTGCACCCGCTTGCTGTGCAAGATTTTTGGCATGCTGGATTGCTTGCGCCAAAGGCTCTGCCATCATCACCATACCTGGACCACCACCAAATGGACGTTCATCCACCCGTTTGTAGTTGCCCTGTGCATAATCACGTGGATTAATACAATGAATTTGCATCAAGTCACGTTGTGCTGCACGTCCGCTAATACCGTAAGCTGTAATCGCTTCAAACATTTCAGGAAAAAGCGTAATGACTGCAAAAAACACCGCAGACTCCTCTATTTTCCTGCTCTGCGAATCCTGAAAGGATTAATAATCTACGCCCCAATTCACGTAGATGCGACCCGCTTCGAGATCAACGCGTTGTACCACATCTTTATGCCATGGAATCATACGCTCTTCGCCATCGACGCTATCGGCAGTTGCGCGAACCACCATCACGTCATTGGCACCTGTTTCAAACAGTTCATGGATTTGACCGAGGTTCACTTCTTGTTCGTCATCGTCCAGACCTAACACTGTTAGACCTTTTAAATCAGACCAATAATACTCGTCCACGCCTGGTTGAGGCAGTTGCGCTTTTGAAATCCAGATATTTGCGCCAACCAAGTTGTCTGCTGCGGTACGATCACTCACACCTTTTAAGCTGACCACCAAGCCTTTGCCATGTGGTTTCCAACGTTTTACATCGACCATTTGCCAACCTGCTTTGGTTTCAATGTACCAAGGCAGGTAGTCAAATATGTTGCTCATGGGTTCTGTATTGGAATAGACCCAGAGCCACCCATTTAATCCATAAGCTGAACGTAGCTGTCCAATCTGAATACGATCTTCGGGCACATTCTGTGTTGGTGTCATGGGCTACCTACTACTTAATTCATTAAATTATGCAGCAGCTGCAGCTTTCTTCGCTTGAGCAGCTAAAGAAGCAACACGTTCAGAAGGTTGAGCACCTTGTGCAACCCAGTGAGCAAAACGGTCAGCATCTAAACGAAGTTTTTCTGCTTTACCTTGAGCTGTTGGGTTAAAGAAACCGATACGTTCGATGAAACGACCGTCACGCGCATTGCGGCTGTCAGTTACAACGATTTGATAGAATGGACGCTTTTTAGCACCACCACGAGTAAGACGAATAACTACCATGATACAACCTTATAGTTTTTACGGATTATCCCTGTATCGACCATCGATACATTTCAAACCCCTTTCATAGAGGGCAGTATTTTACGTGAATTTTGCCCTGAATGAAAGATCTAAACGTATTTATCCGCAGGTTTGAATTTAAATTATTCCCATTTTGTTGCAGCAGTTGGTAGACAACTTGAACCTTTAGTCCAACACTTTTGTCCTTGACTGTTTATAGCTATTGAGCCATTTCCATTTTGAGTACTTGTATTCACAGGTGTTGCAGTTAATATCCAACTATTAGCATTCGGAACTGATAAATCAAATGTATATGTTGAATCTCCTGTCGCAGGAAATACACTTGCTCCATAAATTTTACTATCGGTTAAGCTCACCCCAGAATAAGTTCCATTCGCAGTTTTATACTGCATAAGCTTCTGAGATATTTCCATCATCTTACTTTGAGCATCAACTCTTTTCGTTTTAATCACATATTGCGTATAAGAAGGATAAGCAATCATCGCCAAAATACCAATAATTGCTACAACAATCAAAATCTCTATAAGCGTAAAACCTTGTTTATATTTAACTACCATGTTTCTGTTCCTGGACATGATTGATAAGTCGAGATAGAAGCTTTAGATTTACAACGTATGCCTGTGCTCGTAAATAAATAATTATAATTTTGACTATCTGTTGTTTCCGCCTTTATTGACCAATTTCTCCCCCGCATATCAGCATCCGCTGAGGTGAGAAGCTTTCCAGTATTCATATCTCTTATCGTGATCGAGTACTCTTTTAAGGTAACTTCTGTCATCGGAGCATTACTCCCATATATATAATTGGGATCAAACCCCTTATAACTAAAATTACGAGATTTATGCCTCTCCAATTGCTCTGCAATTTTTTGCATCTCTTGTTCAGCTTGCGATGCTGCAGCTTTACGGGTATAAGCCACATAAGATGGTAAGGCAATAGCAGAAATAATCGCAAGTATCACAACTACCACCATAACCTCAATCAATGTGAATCCATTTTTAAAAGCAACACTATGGCACTTTGCCACAGTGTTACCTTTATTAATACTATTAAGGTGCGACATTTTTTTCATACCATCGTACAGGATTAAGAACACGTAAACATTCCCACTCGCCCGCTCCTTGAAGATTGCCAATCAATGTCAATGTTCCACAACTATTTGTATTTGGACCTCCAGAACCACTGCCCGATCCACCACCTACTGGACCTAAAGTGATACCACGAATACCTGCCCCAAGGACATTCTTATTTTTACCATCTTCAATAATCATGCCCGTACGCTTTTCAGAATCAGTATCCTTTAACCCATTTTTCAAACATACGCCAAACGGTAAGCAATATTGCTGGCGGTTAGATTCACCAACAATTCTTGGTTGGCATGGGTCAGCATCCTCAACACCCGTACCTTCTGGATCATATACAGGAATAAATAAATTTCCTTTGATTGCAATAGGCTCTTCTTCAAATGCTTTTACCCCTCCAGGTGTTCTCCCTGCCACTTCACTACCCAAGTAATTGCTTGAAAGAGAACGATACCAGCCTTGCTTAACACCTGACCCCGTACCTAAAAAGGTATTCCGAATTAGTGATGCATTTAAATTTTGAGGGTTTGGCTGTAATTGGTCCAATGTTATATTTTGAGATTTAAAACTTGTATAGTTACCTCTAATTAATTCAGGCTCAATAAAGTCACGGTCAATCAATCCATAGACTTTATTAGTAGGTCTATTCTGAATAGGATCGAATGGTTTTAAGCTCTCTCGTCCTCGACTTGGAGCAACATCAAGTGGTGTACTACGGTCACCTGATGCAATTCCAACCACAATAAAGGTATCACTCCCTTCATCGTGTATGGTAATCGTTGGTGGCTGATAAAAACGTGGTGCATCACCACTAGCCACAGCCGCACCTGTATTGCTCGTTGCTAAATTTGCAAGACGAATAACATTTTTACCAAAACTACTTGTAGGTGTACCTTTCGCATTATTCAAATCAATACGAAAAACTTGTCCGCCTAAATCACCAAAGTACAAGTGGTCTACTAAACCATCCGCATCACGATCTAAAGTACTAATACGTGATGGAATACTATGGACTAAATTGGCATTATTTAAGTTTGAACCCGTATTACTTGTCCACCATAAACGCTCACCTGTTTGTGCATCTACAATATAAACTGCATTACCTTCCGCAGCAGTTTTATTACAACCACCACCAAACTCAGCAGGATTTGCACTACCTAAGCTAAATCGTGGATATTCATAGCATTGATCATAACCACCGCCAACGATCAAAACACGACGAATTTTATCTTGGTACCGAATATTTGCGAGTACAGGTTTAGACCAAGTTTGCCCCATTCTTGAAAAACCACTCTGATCTGCACCAATTCTAAAAAGTAATTCCGGTTTTCTTGGATTCATCAAATCCATACCATAATAACTTTTTCCGCCCATGCGCATCCCGCCATAAACATTCATTTTTCTGGCAGTTACAACAGACGAACCCGTACCCGTACCTCGTTCCGCTTTATAAGCAGGATCGGCTATCCATGCACCACTAATACCATGTTGTACAGTCCCAGCTTCGCCAAAACGCAATGCTCTGGATGCATCAGGATTATTTAAAATTTCAGATGGAACAAAAACAGTTTGTTCAATACCAGTTCGAGCATCAACCACATGCAAACCACCCTCCATACTGCCATACAAAACCGATTGCTGACGTACCGAGGTTAAATCACCATTGACATCCAACTCACCAGAGTAAGTTAATTGCACTGGGAAAGAGTGAATACTTCCACCTAAACTAATAAAGGGTTGTGTCGGTACGTTTAACTGGGTTGGCAATGCTGTTGGGGTGGTTAAATCTAGGTTATAGCCTAAATAGTTTAAAAGTTTGTATTTCAACAATAATGGAAAATCTTTGAGTACAGCTTGATTGTTAAATTTGTCTAAAATGTACTCGCCGCTCACTGTTGTAGCACCCGATTTTGCAGGTATTTCTAACAATACTCCCTGTGTTGCTGCTGTCAATTGACCAGCAGATACAGAAACAGCATCAGTAAACAAGTTACGGATTGCATTCGGGTTTGCTTGAATTTTAGGCACAGCACGAGTATTTGTTAATGGGTTAGCAGTTATGGCTTCTACTTCTTGTGTTGGCATTGGTAAATTCCAATACACCCCACCCTGATCGACTAATCCACCATCTGCAACACCTGTATTATTCCAAATATCTCGCGTGGTTAAATCAAATTTACCCAATTCAGTAAATACAGTCGTTGCACCATCTGCAAGTGCACCATTTACAATATTATACTTTTTCAGATTACCCGCCCAAACTGAAACAGGCTGTCCAGGATTTGGTGATAAGGCACGTAAATAACCGTAAGGTTGAAATCCATTCGGATTCAGTGCATCTACAGGAACTGAAATTGCACCTGTCGGTAAAGGTTCAATTTTAGTATCCCCCAAGTTTTTAATAAATTGAATAACACTGTCGGTTACTCCTTCTGTAGCTTGTGTCTCAAAATATCCACCATTACCATAGCCAGGCTTAGTCAATCTATGTTCTGTGTCTGCAGTCGGTGAACAAGCATCATTAGAACGACGGTCGTCTTGTGTTCTGGAACTCAACTTACAAGCCTGTTCAACATGAAATTGAGCTAATCCTTTGAAGTCATTACCAAAACCTACAAAAGCTGTTTGAATAGACACCCCTGCTGGGTTTTTAGTTTTATCAAATAAATATTGTGCAAACTCCCCCATACAATGCCAAGCACCAGACCCACTGGAACTTAAGCCAGCATCCGAACAACGAAACCCTGTATCATTGAGCGCTTGTTGCATGATCGGTTCTGCATAACTTGTTCGTGAGTTATTTGCCTCACCATCAGACAAAATATACACCCCTTGACCATCACAACTTTGTCTTTGGGCTGCAGCAGGAAGTGGAGAAATATAATTCAAATCATCACGTATAGCACCTTTTTCTGATTTATTAAACCCACTATAATTGCTATCTTGTGCTTGAACTTCTTCTATATAATACACACCGTCTTGCTCATAGCCATTCGGAATACCAGAAACTTCACTCCACCCAGTAGAAGAACATCGCTGTACTTCATTAATAAAATCTGTAGTTCTCCATGAAGCACATTGATAATGTCGAGTGACATTTTTATAATTGGGTGATGCCGTTTTATAATAATACCCCCATTTATCATAGCAACGATTTCCGTCTAAATTAGGATATGATGTATTTGTACACGAATAACCAACAATTTCAGACTTCGTTTCTGTCTTAAATTTATCCACTTTAATAGTTGCTCGTTTTAAAGTGTTGGTTCCCATCAAATAAGCAGCTGCTTCGGCATAAGCATGAGCAGTTGGAGTCATCCCTAAAGCACTTAAATTAGCTACAGCAGCTTTCAATTTTTGTCTATGATCAGAACCCACTGGTCCCATTTTATCCGCTTCTACTAAAATCTGTCCCGTACGCCCATCACCACTAGACGAATAATTCCCCAAACCTATTTTTGCCTCCCGCAAAGTTACATCATCACTATTCAATAATGCAAACATTCCATCTTTTAAACGTGTTAGTCTAGAATACGCTATTTTGTGATTATTACTATTTACACAATAATCCCTACTATAAGGTTTAGCAGTTGTAGCAGACTCAGAACCAGTGCCATAATAATATAAACGCCCCCTATACTCATATATACATCTATTATTATCATAATCTTCCATCGACCCCGATGTATCCAACATCATCACGATAGTCTTTTGCCCCGCAGTTGGAGTTGCATAAATTTGCAAATCACTGGCTTGTGCCACGGATGCTGTTAACACACAAGTACCCATAAACGACATACAAGCGACAGCCAATGGACGTAAATTCATGTTCTTTAATCCTGAGACACCAGCCAATTTATAAGTTTGCTTTTTCATCATGTTATCCTCTTCATCAAGGATCTTTAGTCTGATTAAAGATCGTCTGCAAGTTAAACTCCTGAGTTTGTGAGTTCACTGGCACGCCAAGTTTTGCCAAACATTTTGCAATCGTTTCAAAGCCGCGTGTATCACCACCTGTATCATCGCTAATATAGCCAACAGACCCACTACCTGTACCAATACAGTTTTGAGCAGCGCTCAGATCATGCGAAAAACTAGGTACAATAGATGTCGTAGTAACACGTACACGTTGTTGTTCAACCACATTTCTAGGCATAATAGTGCCTGAGCTTAGGTTTGTCCCTCGACTCAACAAAGCACCTGGTTTTAAGTCAACAATTGCATCTGTAGGAATAGTTACAGCTACCTGAGTAATTACCGCTTCACGGCTGCTTCCAAAATCTTTATCTAAATCGCAAAAACCGTCGCTACCACCCGATGCTAAACCAGAAGCTTTAGCTGTATTACTCACAGGAGGTCGCTTAACTGCAACACCTAAGGTTGAGCCAAATTTTTCATTAGACATTGGCTTGAAACAAAAGTTGTATTCATTCCCAGGCTCCAACTTACTATCTTGTAATGCATAACCAATCACGCCACTCAAATCAACTAAAGTCGACAAATTACCCGTATATACCTGATTAATTGGCGTATCTGCAGTTTGGCTTAAAAACTGACCAACTTGTGTATGAGTTGAAATATTTAAACTTGACATTGCAACTCTAATTGCTAAAACGCCTACAAATGTCAAGATCAATAAAATCATCATCACAACAATTAGCGTCGCACCACGTTGGGAAGAAAAATTGTGATTGTTGATCATAATGCGTCTCCCAGTCCATTACGTATTGCAATGGTTGTGATATAAGTTCGTCTTAAATGCTTTGTTTGATTTGCCGCAGTAAGAGTTACTGCACGATCAAGCCCCTGAACTGGCTTAGTTTCATCTATTAATTCATTATTAGTGTTATCCATAGATCTTACGACAGCTACAGCTTTTACTGATACAACTCTAGGAAGAGGTTCTCCATTACTACGTGCAGCATTGACGGCAGCAATATAGTCATTAATGCTATAATATGCATAGGTGATATTGGTATGCGTACTATCTTTAGTCATGGTGCCCAAATAAAAACGAAGGTGATCAACTCTAGGCATGATCACCTGCCCTTCATTATTTCCACCAAAGTTTGCAATACCTGCGGCAGAGGTAACACCATGCTTATTTGCATCGCAAGCAAGTGCTAAATCCGTAGCTGCACCATTATTATCTTTTCGCAAGAAATAACGTTGGATCACATATTCACCTGCTTGAACCTCTTCACCTTCGCAATTGAACATTCTGTTTGGTGCGATAAACTGAATCGTTAATTGATCACTGTTTTCAGAAGCGTTCGACCCTAGTCCCTGCCGAGTAACCGATGTTTCACCAATATCTTCAGATATATTGGAATTTGCACCACCTTGTGAAAATACAATCCCTCCCATAGGGGTTGTATTCGTCAACTCAGGGTTACTAATATTTCCATAGTTAGCCAAACGCACATCTCTCGCCACATACTCCAGTCCAAATACGCCACTATCCTGAAGTTCAGCATTAGCTTGTTGAATACGCGTTGAGACAACACCGCCTAGAAACAATTGAGTTGCAGCTGCTGTAATTAACAAACCCAGTGCAAGTGCAACTATGAGTTCAATTAAAGTAAAACCCTTTTGACTATATTTAAGATGATGAGGCTTCTTGTTCATTAGTATGCCTCCATCATTACACATCTCGCATTAGCGACATACACACCCGTTGTACTCATGCACCCCGCATAACTACTGGCAGAAACTGTTGTATCTCCCCATGCTGCAAATAAGCATTGTCTACGCACTGACTGCACCCCAGGACATTGATGCATACTAACTACAACACCTATTTGATTTGCAGCACGTGCAACCAAATAGGCATCATAAGTTGCCATTTGTGCAGGTGTACAAGTTGAATTCAAACAGCTTTTAGGCGCTGAAGGTGCATTCTTCGATGCATACGACCTTACTGCCGCAGGATAACTCCCCTGCCCCTGCGTATTTACACGAATGCTTTCAGTCAACCCACGTAACAACATGACAGATTGAGACTTAACTAAAGCTTCATCGCCCGCATCAATCGCTCGCAATTGCAATGCGGAATAACCTAAAACACCAATAGCCAACAATATTAAGGCAACTAAAACCTCAACCATGCCTACGCCTATCTGATTTTTTTTCATCAGCAAGTTCCTTTAGATTGGCTTAATGTTCCAATTAAAGCCACACTCACAGTTTTACTTTTACCGTTAGAACATACTTCTATTGTTATTGGAGATGAAACTGTCCCATTTGCATTAAAAACAACACCATAGTCTGCAGATTCCACATCCACTTTTTCTGAGATGTTCACAAGCTGTACCCGTTTTTGAGCAATGACCTGATTCACATTTGCCGTAGGCAAAAGCTGAGTGATACAAGCTGTTTCTGTTACGCTTGTTTTAGCTGAATCCTTACTTAAGCAGACTGCAACAGTATTATTCAAAACCATTGCTTGCCTTCTGCTTTCAGAAAATACAGAAACTATTTCATTACTAGCTGTGGTTAAGCGTTGAGATGCAAGAGTATCCAAAAATGATGGAGCAGCAATTGAAGCCACTATCGCCAACACCGCAATGGTCACCATCAACTCAATTAAGGTGAACCCGTTTTCTTTTTTTCGCATACTCCCCCCAAGACACAGACTTTGCCCTATTAAAAATAATAACCAACAACTTTACAAAACCCTCACACTTCAGGATAAAAGGCATAAAAAAACAGATAACCGTCATATAACGGTTATCTGCCTATTTTTAATCAATTTTTAAAGTTTAATATGCTTCGCAGCTTAAGCCTGTGTTACAGGAATACGTAACTCTTTGGGCAAACTAAAGGTAATATTTTCTTCACGTCCAGCCAACTCTTCAGGTGCTGTTGCACCCCAGTCTTGCAAACGCTGAATCACTTGTTTAATTAAAATTTCAGGTGCAGATGCGCCCGCAGTCACACCAATTTTTGTATTTGCTTTAAACCATGCTTGGTTTAATTCATCGGCATTATCCACCAAGTAGGCTTGTTTCCCCATACGCTCTGCAAGTTCGCGTAAACGGTTAGAGTTAGATGAATTTGGCGAACCCACCACCAACACCACATCACATTGATTGGCTAAGTCACGCACTGCGTCCTGACGGTTTTGAGTAGCATAACAAATATCGTCTTTACGTGGCCCTTGAATATTCGGATATTTTTGGCGCAAGGCATCAATCACTTTGGCAGTATCATCAATCGACAAGGTGGTTTGTGTTACAAAAGCCACTTTATCTGGATGCTGAACTGCAAGTGCAGCCACATCATCTTCATCTTCCACCAAATAAATTTCGCCGCCATTTTTCTTGTCGTACTGACCCATCGTCCCTTCAACTTCGGGGTGTCCTTCGTGACCAATTAAAATCGCCTCTGTGCCTTCACGCGCATATTTGGTGACTTCAATATGTACTTTGGTGACCAACGGACAAGTGGCATCAAATACTTTTAAGCCACGACGCTCCGCTTCTTGCTGCACCGCTTTAGATACGCCATGTGCACTAAAAATCACGATATTGTCATCTGGCACTTCGTCCAGCTCATCGACAAAAATCGCACCGCGCTGACGCAAGTCATCTACCACAAATTTGTTGTGAACCACTTCGTGACGCACATAAATAGGTGGGTTAAAACACTCAAGGGCACGATTTACAATCGCAATTGCTCGGTCTACACCTGCACAAAAACCACGTGGATTCGCCAATACAATTTCCATAGAACCCTCTATGTTGAAGTTAAATAGGTGGGATGTTTTAAAATTTATGCCAACAAAAGCCATCTTGGCTATTTTGTTTAAGGGGCGTCTACTCTAAAATAGAGAAGATATTTTATCATATCAGGAAAAATATCATGTCGGGTCTATTGTTTGTCGTTTCTGCCGCTTCAGGAACAGGCAAAACATCCCTCGTTAAAGCCCTGCTTGAGCGTGTGAATAATTTACACGTTTCAGTTTCTCACACAACACGCGGTCAACGTCCCGGCGAACTCGATGGTGTGCATTATCACTTCACGCAAAAACAAGATTTTATCGACTTGGTAGAGCAAGGCGGTTTTATTGAATATGCAGAAGTGTTTGGCAACTATTATGGTACCGCACAAGCCACGGTTAAAGAGCAGTTAGCCAAAGGTCACGATGTGTTACTTGAAATTGACTGGCAAGGCGCTCAGCAAGTACGCAATCTTTTTCCTGAATCGAAGCAAATTTTTATTCTTCCACCAAGTCAGTTTGATTTACGCGAGCGTTTATCTAACCGTGGCACCGATGCTGTCGATGTGATTGAGCATCGTCTAGGCTGCGCAGTTGAAGATATGCAGCAATATGTCAATTTTGACTATGTGATTATTAATGATGACTTTAATAAGGCTCTGCACGATTTAGAATCGGTGATTACGGCTAATCGTTTGGTGATGGCGCAGCAGGCACATCGTCATCAAGCCTTAATTCAAAAGTTAATTAGCCCGCCAAGCGCGTGATTAAAACTTGAGTCTATAAGCAAAGCACCTTATACTGCACAGTCTGTTTAAATTTATTATTCGAACGAGAATTCTTATGGCACGCGTTACCGTTGAAGATTGTTTAGACCATGTAGACAACCGCTTTGAGCTTGTACTAGTGGCAAGCAAGCGCGCGCGTCAATTGGCACGTCAAGGCATAGAACCTACCGTTGAGTGGGACAACGACAAACCTACCGTTGTTGCTTTACGTGAAATTGCAGAAGGTCACGTTTCTAAAGACATTTTGAAACAACGTGATCAAGATTATCAAACTTCGAGTCTTGACCTCGCACTTTCAGCAAATAACTTGAATTTAGATGGTTTTTCTTTCCAATAAGAACGACTTTCTGAAAAAGCCTAGTTTTTTACTAGGCTTTTTTGTTGTCTGAACTTTAATCTTGCGCTAAAAACCGTTATAACATAAGGATTAAGACCTGATTTTAAATGGTCTAATGACCTTATGTTTTGGTACAAAAAAAATTGACAAGTCATGCAATATGCTTTTCATTATAAGGTCTAACTGTAGATTCGTTATCACTTGTATTTTAAAGGGTGTTATATGCCAGGCACGATGGTCAGCCAAGCCAAACAACAGCTTCAAGCCATGATCGAACCTTACCTTAGCGTAAGTGAAGTCGAACAGGTGCTTACGGCTTGCGATTATGCCGAGCATGCGCATGATGGCGTTACCCGTAAAAGTGGTGAACCGTATGTGTTACACCCGATTGCGGTCAGTTGTATTTTGGCGCACATGCGTTTGGATGCTGACACGCTCATTGCTGCCCTATTGCATGACGTCATTGAAGATACTGACTACAGCAAAGATGACATCACAGAAAAATTTGGACGCACCGTTGCCGAACTAGTCGATGGTGTGACCAAACTTAGCCATTCCAGCGATAAGGAATACAACAAGGCCGCATCGTTCCGTAAAATTCTGCAAGCGACCTTACAGGATCCACGTGTCATTATTGTGAAACTGGCAGACCGCTATCACAACATGACCACTTTAGATGCGCTGCGACCAGACAAACGCGCACGTATCGCCCAAGAAACCTTTGATGTATTTGTACCCATGGCACGTATCGTGGGTATGAATGAAATGGCAGATAACCTCGAACATCTGTGTTATCAAAATCTTGATTTAGATATGTATAACGATGTGCAAGCTGCCCTTTTGCACACCAAACCAAAACGCTGCGAATACCAATCTAAATGGGAACAAAATCTTGCCGACCTACTCCAAGACAATCAAATTACCGGTCGGATTAAAAAGAAAAATAACAATATAGAATTACTGCGCCACTTTGTTAAAAACGATATTGATCTACAAGAACTGACCCACAGCCACGCCTTCGAAATTATTTTACAAAGTATTGCTGACTGTGACCGTTTGGCCGATATTTTACGTGACAGCTTTCAGGTCTTACATTATGAAGATCATATCCGTCGCCCACTGCCAGGTGGCAACCAATCGCTAATGATGCGTCTAAAAGGTGAGCAAACCACCTTATCACTCACCATTCAAACCGAATTGATGCGTAAAGCCGCACGTTTTGGCGTGGTCTTGGGTGAAAACGCACCACAAGCTTGTCGTTCTGCCATTCAAGCCTCTATGAAAAGCTTGAATGTGTTGATTGATGGTGAATGTGCCAAAACTACATTTAGCGATTTACTGGATTATCTGCACCAAGAGAAAATTCATGTCTATACCCCACACGGGCATTTACATGAATTGCCGCAAGGCGCCACCGCGGTTGACTTTGCCTATGCAGCCAGTTTGTTCTTAGGTAACCACGCCGTCGGTACAAAAATTAATGGCGAAAGCAAACCGCTGTCAACACCACTCATCAGCGGGCAAGTGGTCGAAATCATCACCGATGTTTTAGCCACACCAAACCCAGATTGGCTGAGTTTTATTAATACCCAAAAAGCCCGTCGTGCCTTACAAAACATTCTGCGTGATCAGGATATTGAAGAACAGCGTTTGGTGGGGCAGCAAGCCCTGAACCGTGCGCTAAAATTGTTTAATCACTCAATTCAAGACCTAACCGAAGCAGATTGGTTAAATGTGTTGCAATGGCGTCATATCGACTCCAAAGACCGTTTATTTGAGCAAATTGCAGTCGGTGATTTATTACCGCAGTTGGTGGCGAACCACATTTACGCTCTCGATCAGGACAGCAGCGAACATTCTGACCGTCTGATTCAGGGCACAGAAGGCATTGACGTGAAATATGCACACTGTTGCAATCCTGTGCTGGGCGACCCGATTCAGGGCAACTTGTCACGTCGTGGTTTGATTGTGCATCGTGCGCGCTGCAACAACTTACTACATGAGCAGCATCAACATCCTGAAAATATCATGCCGCTACAATGGACTTCGGAAGATGTCGATGACGTGAGTTTTACCGCTTACCTCAGCATTGATATGGATATGAATGACGAACAAATTTCCGATTTGATCTATCAATGCCGTAAAGCGAAAACTGGGGTAGAGATGGTGCGCAGCCACGAAGGCAAAACCCATGTCAATATTGTGGTGAATAACCGTAAGCAAATTGCAAAAATTATTCGTGATTTGCGTATGCATTATGGCTTCCCGCGTATTAGCCGTTTAGCACGTCCAATTAGCATTGCCGAAGAAGCCAAAGCCTGTTAAGGGCTTGGCAAGGCAATTTGCCTACACAGTACAGACACTACTTTTCGCATTAGTTACCAATAAGACTACTGTGATGCAGTCTGATGGTCTATGATGTTCGTACATTATTTTAGGAGAAATCAATGTCTCGCCAAGTCATCCATACTGAAAATGCACCTGCAGCAATTGGTACTTACTCTCAAGCCATTTTAGTGGGCAACACTGTTTATTTATCAGGTCAAATTGGTTTAGACCCATACAGCATGGAATTGGTAGAAGGGATTGAAGCGCAAATTCGCCGCGTATTTGACAACTTAAAAGCCGTTTGCGAAGCGGCGGGTGGCTCTTTGGCCGATATCGCCAAGCTCAATATTTTCCTGACCGATTTATCTCACTTCCAATTGGTCAATCAGATTATGGGTGAATATTTTGCACAACCTTACCCTGCGCGTGCAGCCTTAGGTGTGGCCAGCTTACCTAAAGGTGCTTTAGTTGAAATGGATGGCGTGGTGATTATCAATTCATAAGTCATTATCATTCAAATACTTAAAAACAAATAAACGATGCCACCTATTAAGTGGCATTTTTTAATTCAAAAACCCAATTACAATAAATGACTTTTCAAATGATTTTTATTGACAAACGATAATAATTATCAATAATAACTCTTATCTTATTTCATTATTGTGGTTGCATTCATGTACGTTTGCTTATGCCGTGGTATTACAGATCAAGACATTAAAGAAGCCGTTGCCAATGGTGCAGACAGCTATCGTGAAATTCGCGATATGTTTGACTTGGGCACCTGTTGTGGTCGCTGTGCGCCTGAAACTCGCGCCATCATTAGCGATGAAATTGCTCAAATTGCGTCTCGTCTCGCCATTGCTGCATAAATCTCATATTTTCTAATACATTTCCCCACATTTAGTTATTTAAATTTTTACCGTGTTTTTCCTCCCCCGCTTCCGACTACAGCGGGTTTTTCTTGTCTTACATTTCTTAACACCGCCTAGCTAATTGTTTTTGATTGCGATTTTCATTTGCCGTTCTATAAATCACTCGCCATTTTGCCCAGTCTTGTTTAAGATAGAAATATAGATTGCCTTAAGCGGTTTAAGGCAGAAATTGTTGATGGAGTGCTGCAATGAAAGGCAATCGTGATGTGATTAATCAACTCAACCAAGTTTTGTATCATCACCTGACTGCAATTAACCAATATTTTTTACATTCACGTATGTTTAATGATTGGGGCATTGAGCAACTGGGTTCGGCTGAATATAAAGAGTCGATTCGTCAAATGAAACATGCTGACAAAATTATTGAACGTATTTTATTTTTAGAAGGGCTACCAAACTTACAACACTTGGGCAAATTGTATATCGGTCAGCATACAGTTGAAGTTTTGAATTGCGATGTTCGTAAAGTCCAAGAAAATATTGAAGCGATTCAAAAAGCGGTGGTTTTAGCAGAGCAACAATTGGACTATGTAACCCGTGATTTGGTTCAGGAAATTTTAGAGAAAGAAGAAGAATATTTAGATTGGGCAACGACACAACTTGATTTGGTTGAAACTGTGGGTATTGAAAACTATATTCAAAACCAACTCTAAGATTCATCTGGTTTAGATAACTCAAAAGACTGGTTTTCCAGTCTTTTGTTTTTTGGGGCACTTTACCTAAAATTCAGCATCTTGCCTATCTCTAATGAAGAAGCTCTCAATATCAATATATTTTACTTATGCGCATTTTAAATTCTTGGATTTATAAAAAAGTATTTATAACGCAAAAAAATGTTTCATGGGTTGCATCTGTTGATGCAATATCCGAATAATAAAAATTCCATAATCCTGTTTTTTATAAAAAATAGCATGTTGATGATGATCGTGACGGCGTATTCCCTCGCCAATATCTACACATGCATAACCAATCAGCGGTGAACTCACTAACAAATGAAAGGTATTTTCCAAATGTTGCGTGTATTGGTCAGCTTGAGCTACACCAAAATTAAGTAAGGTGTATTCATAAATAGCAGTGAAGTCGTCGACAGCTAAATTTGATAGCTTATACACGATGCTTCTGCTTCACTTGAGCCGCAATATCTTTTAGGCTAAGTGTACTTTCTCCACTGTTCTCACCTGCTTCAATCGCTTGCTTTAAAGCTGCAGTTTGATTTTCTTGCTGCTCCAATAATCTTAGTGCAGATCGCATCACTTCACTGGTTGAACAATAACGTCCAGATTCAATCAGTTTGCTCACAAAGTTATCGAGTTGTGGGCCAATTGTTACACTTGTAGTTCTCGCCATCAGCATGCCTTATTGTGTGAATAGATCATACAATTCTAACACAACCCCCTTTATCTGAACAAAAGTTCAGCATCTCTTTAAATTTTCGCACATGAAATCAATTTTATAATGAATACCCCCTCTCTTTTTAAAGAGAAGTTGGGAGAGATTTTCAACATTGAAAATTTTCACCATATTTGGCTCACTATTTTCAAATCCCCCTCCTTGCGCTACACAAATCAGCGCGGCTTTGCCTCATCCAATAAAGTTGCATAATCTACATTGACCTGCCACAAAGCGCTTAACAACCATAATTGCTTTTTGGCTTCTGCTTCATAACCGTTAAATGCTAATACGCGTGCATATTTCAATAAATCGTAGCGGGTTGGATAATTCAACACAATTTCATGGATATCCTGCAATTGTTCAGGCGTTTGTAGGCTATACGGATTTAATCGAATCCACGCAATGCGGCGGTTAAATTCTTCAAGTACCAAAATACGCTCTTGATGGGTGATTTTTTCAGGTGTCTGTTCATAGCGTACCGACTGATTCAGTTTGGGCACCATCACCTCATAATCACGATAAATCAGCATCAACAACAATGCGCCAAGTACAAAAGTACTGCGTAAATAAATTGGCGATAAAATTAAGCCTTTTAACACACGTTGTGACTGAACCATGCCGATAATAAAACCTACAGGTAGCAAGAAGTAGGCATAGTTTTGTGGAAATTCCAGCATCGCATGCACACTAAATGCACCAACCATCAAAATACCAACAACCGATTCAACCGACTGGGTATATTTATGCAACTGGTAGCCCCAATAGCCCAAATACGCCAAAAATGGCACGCCCAGCAACACACCATTCCAAAGTAAAAAGTCCAAAATGAAATTGTGTGCGCTGCGAATCCACACAGGACCTTGCACAAATTCGCTAATCGTGACATACGCCACACTGGTTTGATGCCAACCATAGCCCCACCACGGTTGATGCTCAATCGCAGCGAGCATTTGCTGCCAAATTGCCAAGCGCGACATATCACCTGTGGCGCGTTGTACCACGTCACGAGATTGCACCGAAAGTTCAGCACTTTGCGAGAGTAATTGACTGAAAGAAGGCGCAATAAAAATCAGCCCAATAAATGCCGCAAACCACAGTAAGCTATAACGCCATTTTATCCGCATCACACCACGGTATTGTTGATAGCCCAAATAGATCAAGAGACACAGCGATGCCAACCATGAAGTCCGTGATTGACTCAGTACCACACCGACCAAAATCATGGCAGCGGCAATCACAATCCACACGGTTTTAAGTTTTTGTTTTTCATATAAATATAGGCATGCCATGAGTGACATTACCAAAAAGGTCGCCATGTTATTGGGTTGGGCGAAGTTGGCATAAGGGCGTTGTCCGATTTTAATATCTACCATAATCGGCAGGTATTGATCGAGTGTGAGCCACTGGCAAATTGCCATGAATGCGGTCATACTTCCCACGCCAAGCAACACATAACTAAAGCCTGTGAAGATGCGTTCACGTTCGCTGTTGTTTTGCGTGAGGTTATAGCCAAAAATGATTGCTAACCAAAAACTAAAGATATACACACTGCTCAGCAAAGCTTTGTCAAAGAAGTAGACTAAGCCAAAGCCCCACTGAATGAAAGGAACACTGCACAGTGCTAGTAATGGCAGGCTGATTTTAGGTATCTGTAATTTTTCTTTGAATAGACAGGCTGCAAGGGCAAACAGAGCAAAAAATGCGTAAAGTTCGCCTGTATAAGTGACCCACGGGCGGTAGTGAATGGGCAATAGCCATGCAAGGGAGAGGAGGATGGCAGCCAAAAGTAGCAATGCAGATTTCATAAGAAAAACAGACTAAAAAACTGGCTCTATCTTATATTTTTTTTGGCAAGATGATAGTGCTTTGTGTAGCAAGCTTGATTGGAATTCTACCCTTTTTTGAAGTGGGATAATTGCATGGGAAATACTGAAATTCCCCATTTTTAATCTAAGTAATTATTGCCACGGTCTTAGGTCTACTATTTTGATGATAGATGCGGATTCTTTATTGACTAAGACCACCATATCTAGGGTATTGGCTTTCAAAGGTAACCACGCATCTGCTTTTGGATACATTCCAAAAGTCACTTTATATGGACACGCTCCAAACTGTTGAATTCTATTCATTTACTCATTTTTATATTTTGTCCATATAGACATGCTTTTATAACGACAAATTTTTCACGTTTGTCCATATCCTCAAAAAATGCGTAAAGTGTTAAAAACGTGTTTTAGTCCGCCTAATTAAAAATGAGCAGTCACCAAAATATATTTTTTGTATTCATACCGACCTTAAAATTTTATGTTTGTTATGCGTCATGCGAAATATAAAAAATTTTATGCTCAAAAGGAGATGAATGATGACCAACCACGAGTTTATAGAAATACATCTAGATGCTGAAACAAAGCAATTGGCATAACGAACTGCCGCTACTCTGGGTTACGCTACACTCACCGAATTTTTTATTTAATTCAAAATCACGCACCGCAAGTTTTACAAGAACAGGTTCATATTCAGTTAAGTCATACTCAGTTCGAGCAATGTGTTGAAGTATGTCAAACTCAAAATAAGGTTCCTACCCGATTAAAACAGGCTGCCCAGCGTTTAGATAAAGAAAATTTTTAAGGAGCAGAAATGAAAGTCATTACATGTGCTGAGCTACAAGATAATTTAGCGGATATACTCGATTACGTTATAGACGATCATGCACCTGTACTTGTTAATAGAGAAGATAAACAAGCCGTGGTGATAATAAGTCTAGATGATTGTAATGCCTTTAAAGAAACAGCGTACCTACTCAAAAGTCCTGCCAATCCAAAACAGTTACGCGACTCAATTGCGCAAATTGAAGCAACTGAAACAACGTGTCATAAACTCAGTAAAGAGTGAGATTGAGATGCACTGATAATGGCAGAAATAGCGCATATACCCAGAAAATTTCAAGCGATAGACTTCAACATAAAGAACGACATCACAACACATAAAAAAGCACAACCGAATATATGTGATACACATCACACAATGACAATATTTGTCCAAAGTATAAAATTCAACCTGACAAAATTTGTCACTTTTTAACAAAAATATACAGTCGAATTAAAAGTCTTAAATTTTTTATGTGTAAGGTGCTGTTTTTCTGTGTAAATTGTCTATAATAAAAGTTGGCACGTTTAGTGCTACTATTAAAATAGCTTACAAAGCTTATAACTAAATTAACAACATTTGTGGAGAATGTTTATGAACGCTCAAAAAGGCTTTACGCTCATCGATACTCCATAAGTGTCCATATAAAATGAACAATCCATAAGTTAGTCGATATGGACATCATTAAAGTAGATCATAAATAATAAGCCAACTATGAAGCATAGATATTACTTCAGCCTTCTTTTGATACTCTCCTCGTTTAGCCATGCACAAGAATTAGACTTGATTCAATATTCAGATATTTCGACAGTTCCTCAAATTGCTTCTAATCAAAAAATCCAAACAGAACTTCAAGCATTGTTAAAACATGATTACCCAAAATTCCAAGCTAATTTTGAACATTATTCAGCGCCATATTTATTGAAAACAGACGAAGCTTTGTATTATGAAGGTAGGTCTGCATCTAGTTTAGATGCTTCATCGGCGATTGTTTTTAAAGATGGACGATTGTTTGCTGCAATTTATTTTGCTGAAACTAAGGTGCTAAAATATTTCAGTAATGACGCGAGTTGTTCAAAACAGTTACATCCTGCGATTCAAGTCTTTGCTCAGCAGCGTGAAATTCAAAGTATTGAGTATCAGACAGCTAGAGCGGATAGCGCTTTAAAATATCATCTTGGTTCGCCTGCTCAATGTGAGGCTTATATAGAAAAACTAAAGAAAGGAAACACAAGCTTTTTGAAAACTAAACCAAGATGAAAAATCTATAATGGCTCAATGGAAAGGTACGTGAGTCGTATAAAATAAATGGGGGAATATTTTTCCTTCAATAAGCTCAGGAAACTGTTGGCTGAGATTTCGGCGTGAGCTTAGTCGGATGCTTGTCGAAGCCATTGTGTGACAATATACTCCTATGGACTAATTTATACTCAACTTGCACAAATTGTGTTGTGTTACGTATGTAAAAAGTTGAAATTGTTAAAAAAATAGGATAACTAAAAATGCAATCGACTGAATTAAAACAATTACCAGACTGGTTATTAGAACAGTTACCCCAAATGACTGAACCAGCAATTTTATCACTGCGGGATACGAAACTTGTTGTCACTTACCCTGATCGTACGGAAACAATTCACGATAGCTTAAAAGACGTACAACATCAGATCCATCATGTCAAATCGACAGATTTACAAATTCTACCAGAGATTTATCAATATTTTGGTGAAGATAAAGAAAATGGTGGCCTATTTTTTAAAACCTCTAAACATCTTTTTAGTCGTTTGTCTTCCTATACCGATCAAAATAAATTTGAGCATTTACGATCTGCTTTACAGACTGCCTTTGAAAATGAGCAAGCATATCTCGCAAATCCAACGGACTTTTTAACTGCCTATCATTTTATTGATACACACCCAGCCTTTTGGACGGTTACTGGCGATGTACCATCATGGTACTGGAATACATGGGGACATTGCCAAAATGTGTATCACGGTGTATATGAAGATGATGGGAAATTAGTGATTTATTTAGAGACTGGCTCACATCTCAATAAAGTAGAAGATGGTGGTAAATTATACCAAGAGCATTATCATGATTATCGTTTAGATGTTTGGGCAGATACGTTTGAACAGGCGTTTATCAAATTGGCGGCAATGGTGTATAAGTTTTTTGACCATCAAGGTTTTGAGCGTCCAGATGTGCCACATATAAAACCAGCATGGGTTCTGGAGCTTGATGAACAAATTGCAGAATTTAAAGAATGGAAAGATGAGGAGCTGTGAGTATTCACTCTTAGAGGAACGTCCACGAGTTGTTAAAATATGTCGTTTAAAACTTCTGTCAATGTTTGATTATTGTTACGATTGATCAATCTGGCAGACATGCCAAATGTTGTTGGCCCTGTAAAATATGCAAGTGCTGTATCCCCAATAAATAAAACTTCTGAAGCTTGGCAATCTATTTGGTCAATGAGTGATTGATAGATTTTTGGCTCAGGTTTAATTGCAGCAACTTCATAACTCCAAGCATAGGCATCAAGGGGCGGTAATAATGAAGAAACAATTTCTCCATATGGCATAGCTAAATTTGAGCATAATGCCAATTTAATCCCTAATCTATGTAATTCTTCCAGAGGTGATAAGGTATCTTCATACAGTGTAATAGAAAGTAACTCTTCATCTAAATCATGCTCAAGTTCTTGCAGAAATTGGTCTGGAATATTTACTACTAATCGCTTTGCAAGCTTTGCCAAATTTAAATTGTGGGACATAATGAAATTGGCATCATCAGGTTCTGGTTGTCGCCCATTTTCTTTTGCCATTTCATTAATCCTCTATATGGGGAGCGTCTTTCCTCTATTTTTACAAGTGTACCAAACACGTCAAAAGCAATGACCGATGGTTCAATATGACTTGCTTTTATCGATGAATCCATATTTTTACAACCAATTATGTTTCACTTTTAATCGAGATTACAACAAGAGGGGCAGTTAAAAATTAAGGGAGATATTTGATATCTCCCTTTGTTTATTTTATTCACTAAAGTTTGCAAACATGACTTTGGGAAAATTTTTCATAAAGTGTCGACGAACATGACTAAAATCATTGAGATCGTGTTGAGCCTTCGAGAAATGATTGACCCACGCTAAAATTGCATCTTGATCATTCAAATTTGGATTTACATTTAGGAACAGTGCCAAATTGAAAGTGCGATCAATATTAAACTCTTTAATCAGTGTGATAGCAGTTGAGTGAACCTCTTCTGAGACTGCGAATTTTTGCGAAAAAAAGTGATTCATAGCTAAGCTTCCTGAGAAACAATATATAATGATATTTAAGAAGGTTAATTTGTTTCTTAAAAATGTAAAATAACCTGCTGTAAGTTAAAATTAACATGAGAAAAGATATATATCAAGTTAAAATAACTCTCAGTAGGTTAAAATTTAATTCTATAGGTTGTTATGATTAGATGTAGATTGTCCGCTTTGATGGGCGAGCGTAAGATTTTGAAGTTAAGTGATGTGGCACATGCGACAGGTATTAACCGTAATACCTTGACGAGTTTGTATTATGATCGTGCGATTCGGATTGAACTTACGGTTGCTAATACCTTGTGTAAATATTTTAATTGCACCATGCAGGACTTGTTTGAATATAGCAATGAACCTGAAAAAAAGGATGACATTTAATAAATGCCATCCTTTTTTTAAAGTGGAATCGGATGTTTTAAATACAATTCAGGATCTGTCCAAATTGCCTGAATATATTCTTTTTCATCGAAATCACGAAGCATTCTTGCCCTTAACTCATCAAAACCATCCCAATAATCTAAAGTTCTATCAGGAAGTCTATCTGCTAAATCTTCGACCCAAGGAATATGATGTAATTTTTCTGCAATGGTTAAGGGGTGAACTTTTCCAGTCAAAATAAGTTTAAACTGCTCTTCTGAAAGCAGATGACTATATACATTCACCTTGGCTTTGTAATATCGCAACAGTACTTTGGTCAATAAGCAAAAATATAACAATGAGTTATATCCACCAACGCCATTCTCATCACTGATATGGTATGGAGGATAAAAAGCTTCAACTGCATAATTTTCATAAATTTTAAGAATAATTAGTTGCCCAGTATCTGATAGTTCGCGAATAAACTTTATTTCTTTCACTTTTGAATGATTTAAATATTCATTATTTGGATTTGAGCCTACGAGCAGTTTTATATCCTGATCTAAATATTCATTCAAACGTATATGTTGAATATCATATGGGGTTTGTTTGCCGAAGAATAACCAGTTGGGATTTGCTGAAGTATGTTGTGCTATTTTTTCCAATTGTCCGAAGGTAGGTTCTAACTCTGCTCTAAACCATGCTTCAGCTTCATCAGCCGTATTTTCACCTATTTCAAAGGCCAATTCAGCAATTGTAAATTCTCTAAAATGATGAATTTTTTTTAATTCACTTAAGACAAAATTTAAACGCTCAGCGACTACTTTTTTTCGTTCTGTGGGTGAGCGCGATCGCAAAAAATTCTCAACAATTTTTGCAGCTTCAACTTGGATATTGTCATTCATGACGAATGAATCATAAAGCCGAGAAGTTGCTTCGGCATTGATAGAACGTTGATTGGCTTTCGCAGCAGCATCAACTTTATTTTTTAACTCTTCGGGAATTCGAAGGTTAAATTGAATGTCTTTTTTACCCATATATTCCACGAATAGTAGAAATTTTAATACTAGCATTATGCTATAAAAAAATAGTTGACATAAGTGTTAGCATATTGCTATGTTAGTGAAATGCTAACAAATGATTAATTGCATATGAAACAAACAAATCTACGCTTACCCATAGACTTGGTTTCTTGGGTCAAACAAATGGCAAAGAAAAGGCATCAGTCCATGAATGCTTTTTTTATTACAGAATTGGAACGATTAAGAAAGGAGGAACAGAGTGAATTGACAAAAAAGTAATTATTTTCATTCGGCAAAAAGTATAAAAGCCCATGCGGGAACATGAGCTCTTATAGATTGTCTTGATTGGTGTTCAGACAATTACATTTTGATGAATAGGGGCATTTTTGTCAATTCTATCTTAAGGTGGCTTTTTGCCTGTTTTTTTAATAAACAGGAGGCTCAAATGAGCAATAAACTTAAAAATGGTCAGTCACGTTACCAGTCTAAAGCTAAAGTCGAGACCATAAAAAAATTTCAGTTACTGATGTTGGTTAAGGCAACCCGTTGTTTAAATGATGCAGAGTTCGAAAAATATGGTGATGCTTACCTTGAGTTTCCCGTGATTATTCAGGGAGATGGCAGCCCATCAGAAATTTTTAATTTGTATTTGCTGAAAAGACTACAGCAAACAGTGCAGTATGATTTTAAAACATTTGCTTCGATTGCAAATCAATTGGTTGATTTTCAGCGGTTTCTTGAAGATGAACAGCTTGACTGTTTAAAGTTTCATAAATTGAAACAACAAAGCGCAATTTTTAAATATCGTTTTCGTCTTATCGAGCAGGTGCATGCGGGTCTCATTTCAACACATTCAGCAAGTGGTCGAATTAATACGATAGTGGACTTTTATCGATTTCTCGTCACGGAAGATTTGGTTGATCATCAGCGCTATGGCTTATCCTTTCAAGATGTGTACAAATATATTGTGTTAGAAACGCAATTTGGCGCACGAAGAAGCATAGCAATTAGGTCACATGATCTTGCAATCCATATTCCAGCTAAAGCTCCGAATTCTGATTGGAATGATTTATTAGATACAAACCAGAAATTACAGCAAAGAAGAAAGTATAGGAGATGCACTAATATTTTAACAAAGTAATTATTTTCACTCGGCAAAAAGTATAAAGGCCCATGCGGGAACATGAGCTCTTATAGATTGTCTTGATTGGTGTTCAGACAATTACATTTTGATGGATAGGGGCATTTTTGTCAATCCTGTCTCAAGGTGGCTTTTTGCCTGTTTTTTTTAATAAACAGGAGGCTCAAATGAGCAATAAACTTAAAAATGGTCAGTCACGTTACCAGTCTAAAGCTAAAGTCGAGACCATAAAAAAATTTCAGTTACTGACGTTGGTTAAGGCAACCCGTTGTTTAAATGATGCAGAGTTCGAAAAATATGGTGATGCTTACCTTGAGTTTCCCGTGATTATTCAGGGAGATGGCAGCCCATCAGAAATTTTTAATCTGTATTTGCTGAAAAGACTACAGCAAACAGTGCAGTATGATTTTAAAACATTTGCTTCGATTGCAAATCAATTGGTTGATTTTCAGCGGTTTCTTGAAGATGAACAGCTTGACTGTTTAAAGTTTCATAAATTGAAACAACAAAACGCAATTTTTAAATATCGTACGCGTCTTATTGAACAAGCCAATACAGGCCTAATTTCAGCCAGTTCTGCACGTGGTCGAATTAATGCAGTGGTGAATTTTTATCGATTTCTTGTCACAAAAGACTTGGTTGACCATCAACGCTATGGACTGCCATTTCAAGATGTGTACAAATATATTGCGGTAGACAATGAGTTTGGCGCACGTCGAAAAATGGCAATTAAGTCGCATGACCTTGCGATTCATGTTCCTGCTAAAGCTCATAACCCTGAGGCGATTAAGGATGGTGGTGAATTAAGTCCACTCAGCGTTGAAGAGCAAGCTATTATCTTAAAAGCATTGAAAAAATCATCACGTGAATATCAGTTGATGTTCTATCTTGCCTTATTCACAGGTGCCCGTTTACAAACGATTTGTACTCTACGAATCAAAAACTTAATTGGTCGTGAGCCTGATAATCATGGCTTTATCCGTCTGCCTGTTGGGGCTGGGACAGGCATTGATAGCAAATTTCAAAAGCCGATGACGCTGCTAATTCCGCATTGGTTAGTGCAAGATCTTAAAATTTATATCAATAGTGAGCAAGCACGTCAGCGTAGACAGAAGTCAAACTATGCTAACTCGGATGAAAACTATGTGTTTCTCACCAAGCTTGGTACACCTTTCTATACAAGCAAAGCTGAACAGCAAGAATTGACCGAGAAGATCAAAAGCTCTAACTCATTTGGGGCTAGGCTTAAACTCTATGAAGGCGAAGCGGTACGTAGTTATTTAAAAGGTGTGTTATTGCCTGAAATCCGCTTGATTGATCCGCAATTTCAAAGTTTTAAGTTTCATGATTTACGCGCCAGTTTTGGTATGAACCTGCTTGAAAGTCAGTTACAACACCTGCCAGAAGGTCACTCGGCGATGACAGCTGTCGAATATGTGCAAGCTCGCATGGGTCATCGCAATATCAGTACCACTTTACAGTACTTGAATTATAAATCACGACTGGAATGGCGCTGTAAAATTCAGCATGAGTATGAATCAAGTTTGATGAAGTATGTGATGTCTTCTGTTAATTCAGCAGGAGATTTGTCATGAATTTCACACGCACTCCATTGTTTGTCCATATCACCGATATCAATAAACAGATTACTGAGCATGAGCGCCTAATACTCGTGCTCAAAGATAAAACGGCTTCGTTTTCTTTTAGAACCTTAGACATCGGTACATTCTTTTTTCGCCAAAGAGAATGCTGTGAAACGCTGTCAAATGATGAAATCTCTACCTCTTTTGATGAAAAAAGACGCTATTTTTTAACATGTTTTGCGGATTATCTGCTGCAAATGAGTGGATCAGAGCTGTCGAAAGGGTTGTTTTATTCCATTATCAAAATATTTTTGGACTGGATAGATCAGCAAAAGAAAATTTTTGATTTTTCGAATAAAGACAGCATGATAGATGTCTATCGCCGCTATAGTAAATCGCTTGTTGATCGGACCTTATTGGCAGATACTGCTAAAGAGTATTTAGCTGCGCATACCGCCAAAATTTACCAGCGCTATGCAGCTAAGTTGATTGCATATGTGTTTGACTGTCATGAAGCGGATATTACCGCAAAAGCGCTACAAGTACAGTCTCAGCGTTATGATGTTCCCGTATTGCCATTGGCAGAACAAGACCATCAAAAGACTTATGCAACTTTGCAAAATGTATTTTTAGAAATCCATCGTATTGTGGTACAGGAGGTGAATTTTCCTGCACATTTTCAATCGGCGGATGAAGAGGACTTCTATTTTTATTCAGGTTTTCATCATCAAACTGAAAAACAACATATTCAGTTTGATATGCACAGCTATTTATCTAAATATTCGGCTATTCCAGCTTTTTCCAAAATGCTGGTAGATTTCGGGCTTGCTGATGATAGTGAACAACGAAAGCGTTTACGTGAAAATCGCAATGAAGCGCTGTATAAATTGCAGCAACGTAATGAGGATAAGCGACACATAGAGCGTGAAAGGCTCGCTTCATATGGTCTTTGCATCGGTATGTTGCTCTTTATCGCACAAACGGGGGCAAATTTAGACACGGCTCAACAGTTGCAACTGGATACGATGGAAATTCTACCAAGTACTCAAGGGCGCAGATTTTCTGGCACAAAAAGCCGTGCAGGTGACAAGACAGTCTACCCAGAGTTTGGGGTTCAATTTGAACCTATTTTTAGGAAAATTCTGGAACTGCGTAAATGGTATATTCAAGATGAAGCATGTGATTTCGTCTTCCCATTACGCAATGAAATTCAACAGTTGGGACCTGTCAGCTACGGCAGATTACAATTAATGAAAAAGCTTTTTCAGCGCATTTTCCCAAGAATGATTTGGATTAAGCCGCAACAGTGGCGTAAGCATAAAAGCAGTCAAACTGTTGAGTTTAGCGCTGGTGATCTACTGCTTGAAGCTGAAGTCATGGGCCACTCACTCGATACCGCAAGAAATAATTATGCACGTACTTCATTCAAAGATGCAGCCCAACAAATTTCACAGTTTTTTAATGAGCTGCGAGAGGTTGCAGTCGCAAAAGCGCGAACAGTTGAACGTATTACAGTGCAAACACTAGAAGAAACTGTTGAAGCTCAAGCCTCACCTGTCGGTGCATGTGCCTCTATCCATCCACAGCCTGAAAAAGCGCTCGGTTTTACTGAACAAGCCCCAACCCCAAATTGTCAGCAATTTGAACACTGCCTTTTTTGTCAGCATTATGCAGTTCATGCCGATGATAAAGATGTACGTAAACTTTTGTCCTTAAAAAGTTTATTGGGCTACATCAAGCAAAAAGCCACAGATTTGATTAAGTGGGAGTTGCAGTTTGGGGTGGTTCTACATCGGATTGATGAAGTACTCACAGAGTTATCAAATGCGTATGTCGATCTGCGTGAGCGTATTGTCACTATCCAAGATGAGGTGGAAAGTGGTGATTTAGATGCGTATTGGCTAAATCATTTTGAGCTGTTAATTGATTTGGGGTGGGTCGCATGAGTTCATTCAATTTATATTTATATGCGCATGGTGTTGCTGAGCAGTTCTTACCTGACGAATACCGTCTTGAGAATCATCAGCTGTCCGTTCCCACAAGCTTTATTTTATCCCGTATGTCAAATGGTGCAATGCTGTCTCAATTTGGTGATGATGTTTGGGACTTCTCACCCTATTTACCAAAGTGTTACTGTAAATTAAATTTTAAGACATGGCTAGAGAATGCACGAGAGGATGATTTTCTATTTGCTCAAATACGTGCAGAAATGAAAAAAATCATCTTTGCGTTATTGTACGTTAAAACAGGCAAGTCAATTATTAAAAGTATTGAGCAGCGCCATCTTGTGTTACGACAGTTTGCCGCTATTGCCTACCGCAATGGCTGTACATTGCAGCAGCTATTTAGCGATGTTGCTTATATGTCAAAAGTGAATGATGCCTATGTTGCTGTGAGCTATCAAAAGGCGCTTCACATCAAGGCATTTTTAACCGATTGTTTTGTCATACAGCAGCAGCATCCCCTCGTGATTCCTGCGTTTAGTACATATCAACCGATTGAGCATTTAACAAAAATTGCTGCTCAATTACGCTTGCGGTCGGGCAAAGTAGGCCCACAAACCAAAGTGGTTCCTTCACGGCTTTATATGACCCTCATTAATGCTTTAACGGATAAATTGAACGAGTTTAATCAAAATGCAGCAGCTTTGCTGCAATGGTTCCAACGTATTCAGCAAGATAAAGCTTTTGCGCGGATGCCACGTGAGTTTAAAGATTATAAAAATGCAGTGAGTTTTGTTGATGCTCGAGATTTACTTGGTTTAACTCAACTGTTTGAAAATAATCAGATTCAAAAACATGCAAATTTGACTCGCTATATGACGCTGATTCAAGGCATGGCCAAGCTTTGGATTCACTTATTTACAGGGATGCGGGACAATGAAGTCAATCATCTGTCTTATGACTGTTACCAAACTGTTCAGAGCCATGAACATCTTGTGCATGTGGTTATGGGCTATACTTCCAAGTTACATGGTGGCGGTAATAAGTCTACGTATTGGATTAGCTTTGAAGATATTCAAATTGGGGTAAATGCAGCGCAAAGTATTGGTGAAATTTACGCTCTGCTCAACCCGCATTATGATTTGTCGAACTCTGCTGAATATCCACTTTTTCCAACGCTGTACTCGCAAAAGCATCGAAATAAAAATAATCAAAATATTAAAAACGAAACGGATTTTGTGTCACATTTTTCAGGTGCTCCGACCCGAACACAAGCTAATTTTAACCAGTATCTAGGCCGTATTTGCGTATCACTGGGTGATGGACTGAGAATCATTGAAAGTGATTTAGCCGAACTAGAAGCTTTCGATGCTTTCCGCAACTGGCGGGACGAAAAAGACTGTCAGATTGGCAAATATTGGAATATTTGTACTCATCAATTTCGGCGTTCTTTAGCGGTATATGGTGCGCGTTCAGGTGTGATCGGTTTGGGGGCTTTGTCAGTTCAATATAAGCATTTAACTGAAGCGATGACGTTATATTATCGGGAGAACTCAGTATTTGCTCCCAATATTTTAGCCAGCGATAGCCAAAAAGAGTTTCTTCAAGAGCTTGAATATCAGCGTTTAGTACACTCCTATGCACAGTTTGAGGAAGGTGTGATTCATAGTTCCAGTCGTTTGTTGGGTGGTGCAGGAACCTATTTGCAGCTACAAAAAGACCGCGAGCAATTACTCACAGTATTTCCAAACCGTGATGAAGCGATTAAGCGCATGAAAAAAGGGGAAATTGCTTACAAACCGAGTCTTTTGGGTGCTTGTACTAATCCTGATTCTTGCGAAAAAATTTTATTTACTGCGATTACCAGTTGTTTGAGTTGTGCCCATGCTGTGTTTGATGCAACAAGTGCTGAAAAAATGCAAAAAGCGGTTCATCGAATACAACGAGTCAGAGATATGCAAGCACAGAACAGTCTGCTATACGGGCAAATGGACAGCGATATTATGGCTCTAAATAAGACTATTCAAAAAATTAATATGCTAAATATTGAGGATTAAATGATGAGTGCCTTAAATGATTATTACGCTGCTTTAGAACGTTTAAAAGCAAACAAACCGACTATTCTACCGAAAGGTTCTGCAATTAATAATGATACCGTGGCACTTGAAGCAGGGCGTAAACGAGGTTCGATTAAAAAGAGCCGTCATGCTGCATTAATTGAAGCAATTGAGCAAGCTGCACAGGCAGTAGGGCAAAATGTTCTTTCGCCTGCACAACAGGTTGTAAAGGCTAAAATTAAGACCAAAGCGGTGAAAAGTGATTATGAGCAGTTGCAGGAAGATTATGAAAAATTACTGGAAAAGTGTACTTCTCTGTTGGTGGAAAATTTTGAATTGAGGCAGAAATTAGTCTGTTAAATTTTTGTATGATAGGTATTGAGGAGAGAGTCCAACCCAGTGGAAGGCAGGACTCTCTTGAATTAGCAAGATTTAACAAAACCGCCTTCACCATCGTTTTGGAATCCATGTTGCATAAGAAAGGAGGTGATTTTTTGGTAATTTTTATTTGCGGGTTTGACAATACCTAACCATTGCGTTTGTGAGGTAATCCATTCTTGTGGAAGTTCAGATTTAAGCCTATCGAGATCCGATAGGACAGTTGGGCTAAATCCTTGAAATTTAGCAGTATCAGGCGACTTTGCTAGATTGATTTCAATCATATTTTCATCAGAGTAGAAATCAAACCATAGAAAACCAATAACCTCCTTATCTGCATTTAAAACTTCGAAAAAATTGGTCACAGCCAATTGACCACCGACTAGCGTGTTATAGCCAAAGGTGGTTGGGTTGCTGATCAACTCATATAAATTGTAATCAACAACAGGATTTGGTTTCTTACGGTAAATATAAGATGACATGCGTTGCCTATTAATAAAGAAGCTTAAGCTAATCAATTCATACTACGAAAGAGTAGACAGAGGAAATTCACTTGTGAATTTAATTTGACTGAGTAGACTTTCTACGTCTTTATAGACTAGAGTTTGTTTCTTTATCAATAAATTTGCCACATTTTTTATAAAATTTTGATTTGCGTTGATAAAGTCATCTGCAATTTTGGTGTGTTGCTTAAATAATGCTTGGATTTGCTCTAGGCTATTCATCTCATTTTCAGTAGCACATTTATTCCAACACTTCTTATCATTTTCAAATAAAGCTTCATTTGCCATTGCATTGATTAATAAATCGGCACGGTGTCCTATTAAGTAGTTAATCATTAACCATTCTTTAAACTGTTCTTGTTTCTCGTATTGCGATAAATCTAAGCTCACATGTCCAGATGCTTGAATATTATTGATATCTAATCCATTTTTGTTCATTTTTATAATAAAAGATTGGTCTGCAGCTAAGTTTTTGCCGAATACCGCACAAGCAAGTAGATGTCCAGCCTCATGTACTGCAATATGCCACAATAATTGTTTATCTTCATTTAACATTTGCTATTTCCCATGTAATCTTAACAATAAAAGAAGTTGACCCAAAGCTGTTGAGTTTTTCTTAAAATAGATTGTAATTCAATTATATTCTTACAAAAGTATTGTTTTGGCTTTAATACTTACGTTAAGTTTAGCCATTTTTTTTACTCAAAAAGTCAATTCTAAAATTAAAATCAAGTTTTAGCATATTTTGCAAAATTTAAACTTTTGTTTTTATTCACGCTGTACTGGTGGAGGCCATTGATCAAGCTGCACAAGCAGCGGGACAAAATATTCTTTCGCCTGCACAACAGATTGAACAAGCCAAAAACAAAAATAGAGCAGTTAAAACTGATTATGAGCAGCTCAAGGAGGATTATGAAAAACTGCTGGAAAAGTTTAATTCGATGTTGTTGGAAAATTTTGAGTTAAAAAAAACGCATCCTTAAGGATGCGTTTTTTATATATTATACGTGCATTATTTACTAGCAGCAGGGACTGCACCAATTGTACAAGCAGCATTAGAGGTTACATTACAAGTAATAGTTGCTCCTGTACCATTTTTACCTTTAGCTGTGATTGGTGTGTCTGCCAATGCTGTAGGGAAAGCATTTCCTTGCCCAAATTCACAATGAGGTAAATCAGTTTCTGCTACACCAATATTAGCAAATAAACCATTATTAGAAATTTTTTCTGCTACATAGAGAGAAGCATATGATTTCATTTCTGATAAACAAGATGAATCATTCGCCTTTTTTGTATAGTTCTGATAAGCAGGAATCGCAATTGCAGCAAGAATACCAATAATAGCGACCACAATCATGAGCTCGATCAGGGTGAAGCCCTGTTGATTTGATTTCATAACATTCTCCACAAATGTTTTGTTTAATTTAGTTATAAGCTTTGTAAGCTAGTTAATAGTTTGCACAAAGTGTGCCAAAACATGTTATCTAATTATTATGCTTGAAATCAATACTTTGTTTAATGGATTCAAAAATGTAAAAAAGTGATCAGTAAATTCATGTAACTAAGTGACAAAAAGTGTCAGTTTTTTCGGTTTTGAGAAATGTAAATATGGAAGTTGTTGGTAGTAGGAATAGCTAAATTATTGGCAGCTAAGCAGATGTGTGCTTGTTAGTTGAATTGTTTTGCTTATTTGCTTACCAATTCACTTTGAAATTGAAAAATACTGTCCTATGCTGAATGCTTCATATAATAGGGAATAATAGAGTGAAACGGCTAAAAGACTTCAAAGTAAACGAATGAATACCTCGTCCAGCTGTAAAAGTTTTGTCCATGCAATTTGGTGATGACGAAGCGACTAGGCGTATTGTTCTGCATTATGCAAGATGTGTGATTCTTCATGATAAAAAGAAATACAGAAGTTGGCTTATAAATGAGTCTGGATTTTTTTAGTCGGTTTTTAGCTTATCAAAATTTTAAAATATCTCACGACTAGTCTGCTTTTATAAAAATTCATTCAATCACACTGATTAAAATCTATTTCCTGATATGGACAATTTAAAAACTTTTGTCCTTTTAAACCCATGTCCATATGGACAAACTGAATAATGAAGTAAAACAATAAAATTCAATGACTTGATGTATGTCCGTATAAAGTGACTTATGGAATGTTTTGAGTTGATGATTGTGGTCGCTATTATTGGTATTTTGGCTGCAATTGCTATTCCTGCCTATCAAAGCTATACTCAAAAAGCAAACGATTCATCTTGTTTGTCAGAAATGAAGTCTTATTCTTCATTGTATGTAGCTGAAAAGATTGCTGAGAATGGTGATATTGCTAATATCGATGTGACTGCTGATGATTTATCACATTGTACAGTAGAACTTCCTAAAGATTTAAAATCTACTGAGTTAACCGCTACAGCAACAAAAGGCACTACTGGTAAAACTATTAAATGTGATGTTGATGGTAATGCTTCTTGTATAATTGAATAATATAATTAAAACAAAAAACGCATCTTTAAAGATGCGTTTTTTGTTTTAACTCAAAATTTTCTAGCAACAGCGAATTACACTTTTCCAGCAGTTTTTCATAATCTTCTTTCAGCTGCTCATAATCACTTTTCACCGCTTTAGTCTTTCTTTTAGCTTTTTCAACCTGTTGTGTAGGCGAAAGTACATTTTGTCCTGCTTCCTGTGCAGCCAGTTCAATCGCCTTTACCAGTGCAGCGTGACGGCTCTTCTTAATCGAACCCCGTTTACGTCCTGCTTCCAGTGCTACAGTGTTATTATTAATCATAGCCCCTGTTTGGAAAAATTGTCGGTTTGTTAGCTTTTTAATGCTCTACGTTAATCTCCGCTCTTATGCAATCAATGTGTAATAAATTACCCCAAAATAATCGGAGCATTGCTCAATTCATTCTGACGATCTATCAACTGGCGGTCATAAAACACATCCAAAATTTCACCAATTTCTTGCACACCGGTTATCACTGCTTGCCGATACTGCTGCTGTGCCAAACCTTGCACAATATGCGCACAGACTTCATCCCACACCTGTTGCGTGGTCGCGGTTTTAATCCCACGGTCAATCACAATTTCCACTTTGCGCTCACACAAATTCAGGTACAGCAAAACTCCACTATTCAATTCGGTGTCCCAAACACCCAATTCTGCAAATAACTGACGGGCGCGGGCATGAGTATCGACATAATAAGCCATACGCGACGGCAAACAGCCTTCAATCACCACCTGAATTTCACCCACATGCCCATGTTCAGCAGCAGTCACAGCTTCTGCAATCGCATGTTGATCCTGCGCATTAAAAAAACGCTTGGTGGCAGGCAAATAAAAGAAATGCTTCAGCCAACGCTTGAAACAGGGTCGTGTTACCATTTCTGTTTTGGGTTGGGTAATAATTTCTGTTGTATCGGTTGTTGTTACCATGATCCTGATGCTCCTCCCCCACCAAAGCCACCGCCTCCGCCGCTATAACCGCCTCCACCACCAAAACCGCCACCGCCACGTCCACCACCACGTCCCGCAGAGGACAAGAAAATTTGGAAAATGGTCTGTGCAATGGCAGTGATGAGTAAAAAGAAAATTCCCGCGCCAATCATTAAACTGGTGATTAAGCCTGCACCATTGACCAAACCTGCCACTGTACCTGCTACGGCAGCGGTTGAAGCACTGAGGCGTTTTCCGACGATCAGTGAGCCAATTACGCCTGCAATTAAAATAAATAAAGCACTGCTCAAGGTTTTTTCACGCGCCTGTTGTTCTTGCAAGGCTTGTTCCTGACGCTGTTTGAGTTCTTGCGCCGCCTGTGCAGCAACTTCGGGGTCTAGGTTTAAAATCCGTTCAATTTCTGCTAAGCCTGCATCTATGCCTTGTGCATATTGTGCTTGTTTAAAATACGGCGTAATACGTTGGTTAATAATCCGACTGACCACAATATCGGGCAGCACGCCCTCTAAACCATACCCCGTTAAAATTTGAATACGGCGGTCATTGACTGCAATTGCCATCAACACACCATTGTCTTGCTTGGCAGAACCGAGCTGCCATTGTTCTGCGACCCGCATGGCAAAATCAAAAATATCTTCCTGCCCTGTGGTCGGTACAATCACCACCCCAATTTGTGCTTTGGCTTGTTGATGTAAATTTAAAATCCGCTGGCTGATTTTCTGTTTTTCTGCGGCAGTCAGCAAATTGGCTTGATCGACCACGGGCTGATTTAAGGTCGGCAAAGCACGGATGGACTCACCTTCTGCCATATCATTCGCAATTTGTGGTTGCTGAACAGGCGTTTCTATAGGCACTTGGTGAGTGCCAGATGTAGGCTGGCGTGAATTTGCAAGATCAGGAATAGGGTTTGCTGTTTGAGGATGCTGTTGCTGCACAATTTTACCCAGCACCACAGCTTCGGCGGTTTCATCGGTTGCGGTGGCAACTTCACTATATGCCAAGCAACTGAAACACATCACCATGCTGAGCAGCAATATCTGCCCAAGGTTCATGTGGGTTTTGCTGTGCGATAGCAGCATTCAGTCATCCTCCCTATGCATTATTCAAACGAAACTTTAGGTGCGGTTTGTGCGCTTTGTTCTGCGCTAAAGTTTGGTTTGGTGTCCATGCCAATCACTTTAGCAGTCATGACTTGCGGGAACTGACGTGCATAGCTGTTAAAGTCTTGCACTGTGCTGATGTAACGGTTACGCGCCACGGCAATACGGTTTTCGGTGCCTTCTAGTTGTACTTGTAAATCACGGAATTGCTCATTGGCTTTTAAGTCTGGATAATTTTCAGACACCGCAATTAAACGTGATAAGGCACTGGTCATTTGTGCCTGCGCTTCCTGATATTTCTGGAATAGTGCCGGGTCTTCAAGTACGGCTTGATCAACCTTTAAACCTGCTACATTGGCACGTGCCTGAGTGACTTCAGTCAATACTTGTTCTTCATGTTTGGCATAGCCTTTGACCACATTTACCAAGTTTGGCACTAAATCGGCACGGCGTTGATATTGGTTTTGGACTTCTGACCAAGCCGCTGTTACGGCTTCATCTTTCACTTGTAAGGTGTTATAGCCACAGCCGCTTAATGTCAAAGTACTGGTTAAAGCCACCGCGAGCATGGTTTTTTTTGTGAAATTCATAAATTAACCTCTAAATTTTCTTTGTATTTGTTTGAAATGATTTCATTCTAACGTGAAATTCTGACCTGTTTGTGTATTTTGTTTAATCGAGCGAATCACCAAACTGTTTACATCAAACAATAACCTTGTACAGCAGATTGAATTAATATTGAAGTTTCAGCTCTTAAACCTTATATGAATCAGAGATGGCAATGTATTCCACATGAAGATGAGCTGGATAAAATATCCAATAAAAAAGGACTGAATTCCTTAAAACTCAGCCCTTTCAAGATCTAAGCAAAACAAACTCGTTTAGACCTCTAAATAATCTAAAATACCTTCTGCCGCCTGACGACCTTCCCAAATTGCGGTCACGACCAAATCAGAACCACGCACCATATCGCCCCCTGCAAAAATTTTCGGGTTAGACGTTTGGAACTTAAATGTTTGCTGTTCTGCTGCCACTACACGACCTGAACCGTCTACCCCAACATTTGCAGAGGCAAACCAATCTGCAGGGCTGGCACGGAAACCAAAAGCAAGCAAAACGGCATCTGCAGCTAAAACTTCTTCTGAACCTGGCACAGGCTCTGGACTACGACGACCACGACTGTCAGGCTCACCCAATTGCGTGGTGACCACTTTTACACCTGTAACTTTACCATTTTCACCCACAATTTCAATGGGTTGTCGGTTAAATAAGAAGTTCACCCCTTCTTCACGGGCGTTGGTCACTTCACGACGTGAACCTGGCATATTGGCTTCATCACGACGATAGGCACAAGTGACTTGCTGCGCACCTTGACGAATAGAAGTACGGTTACAATCCATGGCAGTATCTCCACCACCCAGTACAATCACTTTTTTGCCTTCAACACTGATGTATTCTGCAGGGTCTTTTTCCCAGCCTTGGCAACGGTTGACATTGGCAATCAAGAAATCCAGCGCATCATAAACACCATCTAAATCTTCACCAGCAAATCCACCTTTCATATAGGTATAAGTGCCCATGCCCATGAACACGGCATCGTAATCTGCAAGCAATTGTTCAATCGTGATATCTTTACCAATTTCGGTATTTAAACGGAATTCAACCCCCATGCCCGAAAAAATTTCTCGGCGGCGTTTCATCACGTCTTTTTCCATTTTAAATTCTGGAATACCAAAGGTGAGCAAGCCACCAATTTCAGGCCGTTTGTCAAAAACTACTGGTTTGACGCCATTACGCACCAAGATATCGGCACAGCCTAAACCTGCAGGGCCCGCACCAATAATCGCCACTTTTTTATCGGTCCATTTCACATGCGACATGTCTGGACGCCAGCCCAAGGCAAAAGCTGTATCATTGATGTACTTTTCGGCATTGCCAATGGTCACTGCACCAAAACCATCATTTAAGGTACATGCGCCTTCGCACAAACGATCTTGCGGACAAACCCGTCCACAAACTTCAGGCAAAGTATTGGTTTGATGACACAATTCTGCTGCCTGAAAAATACGGCCTTCCGAAATGAGTTTAAGCCAGTTCGGAATGTAGTTATGCACAGGGCATTTCCATTCACAGTACGGGTTACCACAGCCCAAACAACGATGGGTCTGATTGGCCGCAACTTCTGCAGTAAACGGTTTATAAATTTCCACAAACTCATTTTTGCGGACATCGAGATCTTTTTTCTCTGGATCTTGGCGTGCTACATCCAGAAATTGAAAGTCATTATGTAGGCGTTCTGCCATGTCTTTCTCCGTAGGTGGATGTGGATAATGCGACATTTACGCTGGGTATAAGTCGAAAGTTATCCACACCTGCCGAATGCTGAGTCGTGGATTATTGTGGATCTGCTTGGGTGGTTTTCAACAAAGTCTGCAAGTTGGCAGCTTTTGGTTTTACCAACCAGAATTTACGGCTATAGAAATCAAACTCATGGCGGATCTTATACGCCCACGCACTGCCTGTTTCGGCAATATGTTCATCTAAAATACGTCCTAAGAATGCTTTATGTTCTTCCATCGCTTCAGTCGAAATACGATTCAGCTCAATCAATTCGTGGTTGTAACGGTCTACAAAGTCATTATCCAAATCCAGTACATAGGCAAATCCACCTGTCATGCCCGCACCAAAGTTGTGTCCCACTTTGCCCAATACCGTGACAATTCCGCCAGTCATATATTCACAGCAGTGGTCGCCTGCCCCTTCAATCACAGCGAAGGCACCTGAGTTACGCACCGCAAAGCGCTCACCTGCCGTACCTGCAGCAAATAATTTACCACCGGTTGCACCATAGAGACAGGTATTACCAATTATCGCTGTGTTTTGAGTTTGGAAAGGCGAACCTTTTGGTGGGAAGATGGAAATTCTTCCCCCCGCCATGCCTTTACCCACATAGTCATTGGCATCGCCTTCAAGTTTGATATGCAAACCACCTGCATTCCAAACACCTAAAGATTGTCCCGCAGTACCCGTAAGGTTCAATTTGACAGGATGATGTTCCATGCTCAAGTTACCATAACGACGCGCAATTTCACCTGAAATACGCGCACCAATTGAACGGTCACAGTTGCTCACATTAAAGTAATATTCACCACCTGTACCTGCTTCAATTGCAGGCAACATCTCTGCAATCATTTTTTCAGCCAAGATGCCTTTGTCAAACGGTGCATTGCCTTCAACCTGACAATATTGTGCTTTGCCTTCTGCCGCAGGATGCGATTCCAACAAGGCGCTTAAATCTAAGTGCGCATGTTTTTCGGTTTCACCCGGTAAAATTTCTAGCAAGTCGGTACGACCAATCAAGTCTTTCAAGTTAGCAACACCCAGTGCAGCTAACCATTCACGGGTTTCTTCCGCAATGAAAGTGAAGAAGTTGATCAGCATTTGTGGTTCACCAATATAGTGTTCCTGACGCAAATGATCTTGTTGAGTCGCTACCCCAGTTGCACAGTTATTTAAGTGGCAAATACGTAAGTATTTACAACCTAAGGCAATCATTGGGGTTGAACCAAAGCCGAAGCTTTCCGCACCTAAAATTGCCGCTTTCACCACATCTAGACCCGTTTTTAAGCCACCATCGGTTTGCACACGAACTTTGCCACGTAGGTCATTCACACGTAATGCCTGATGCGCCTCGCTTAAACCCAACTCCCACGGTGAACCCGCATGGTGAATAGATGATAGTGGCGATGCTGCTGTACCACCATCATAGCCCGAGATGGTAATGAAGTCGGCATAGGCTTTGGCTACACCTGCTGCAATAGTCCCCACTCCTGGTTCAGATACCAACTTGACCGATACCATGGCTTGCGGATTGACTTGTTTTAAATCGAAAATCAATTGTGACAAGTCTTCAATCGAATAAATATCGTGATGTGGCGGTGGTGAAATCAAAGTTACACCCGGCACAGAGTAACGCAAACGTGCAATCAACCCATTCACTTTACCGCCGGGTAACTGACCACCCTCGCCTGGTTTTGCACCCTGCGCCACTTTAATCTGCAACACTTCTGCAGAGGTTAAGTAAGCAGGTGTTACCCCAAAACGTCCCGAAGCAATCTGTTTGATTTTCGAGTTACGAATCGTGCCATAACGTGCAGGGTCTTCACCGCCCTCACCTGAGTTTGAACGCCCACCAATAGTGTTCATGGCAATCGCAATCGCTTCATGCGCTTCTGGTGACAACGCACCCAAAGACATGCCCGCAGAGTCGAATCGCGGTAAAATTTGTTCAACCGATTCCACTTGATCTAAGGCAATTGAATGGTCTGTTTTTAACTTGAATAGATCACGAATGGTTGCGATTGGGCGATTATTCACGATTTCTGCATATTCTTTAAAATCTGCATAATTGCCTGAACGCACCGCTTTGTGTAAGGCATTGATCACATCTGGGTTAAAGGCATGGTATTCCTTGCCAAATACAAATTTCAGCAGACCGCCCTGATCAATTGGCTTACGCGATTTCCATGCAGTATCTGCCAATTTTTTCTGATCATTTTCCAGATCGGCAAAAGTTGCACCCTGAATACGACTCGGTACACCAATAAAGCAAGTATTCACCACTTCGGCAGATAAGCCGACTGCCTCAAACAACTGACCACCACGGTAAGATGCGACAGTTGAAATCCCCATTTTGGATAAGACTTTGAGCAAGCCTTTTTCAATGCCTTTGCGGAAATTGCTTTGCGCATAAACTGGATCGCCCAATAACTCGCCTTTGGCAATCAAATCATTGATCACATCATAAGCCAAATATGGATACACCGCAGTTGCACCAAAACCGAGCAATACTGCAAATTGGTGCGGATCGCGGGCAAAGCCTGTTTCCACAATAATGTTGGCATCGGTACGTAAACCGACTTGTATTAAGTGGTGATGCACCGCACCAGTCGCCATGACCGCATTCGCAGGCAAGTAACCTTCACGGATTTTTTTATCGGTGAGTACCAATAAAGTTTTACCCTCACGCACCGCTTGTGCAGCAGTTTCGCAAATCCGTTGAATCGCAGCTTGCAAACCTTCATTTTCGGCATAGTTCAGGTCGATGTCGGCAATTTCATAGCCTTTACGGCCCAAAGTGCGAATTTGGTGCATTTTGGAGTTGGTCAACACAGGACTTGAAATAATCAAGCGGTCTGCATGTTCTGGACCTTGCTCAAATACGTTTTGTTCACGCCCTAAACAGGTTTCCAAAGACATCACGATCGATTCACGCAATGGGTCAATCGGTGGATTGGTCACCTGCGCAAACTGCTGACGGAAATAATCCGACACATGGCGTACCTGACGCGACAATACTGCCATTGGCGTATCATCACCCATGGAACCCACGGCTTCTTGACCGCTTTCTGCGATTGGACGCAATAATTGATCACGCTCTTCAAAGGTCACCATAAACATTTTTTGTGCAGCTTTTAAGGCATCACCTTTTAGACCCTGATCACACAAATATTCTTCAAGCTCTGGGCTACCTTGTAAACGGATTGAATTTTCACGCAACCATTCACGGTAAGGACGCATTCTTTTCAGATGGTTATTTACATCCTGCGTATCGAGCACTTTGCCTGTAAAGGTATCCACCACCAAAATTTGCCCTGGGCCAACACGTCCTTTAGAAATTACATCTTCAGGTTCATAACCCCACACCCCAATTTCAGAGGCCAAAGTGATGTAGCCATTTTTAGTGATCACCCAACGTGCAGGACGCAAGCCATTACGGTCTAACATACAGATGGCATGACGACCATCCTGAATCACCAAACCTGCAGGGCCATCCCATGCTTCCATGTGTTTAGAGTTAAATTCATAGAAGGCACGTAAATCGGCATCAATGGTTTCGACGTTCTGCCATGCAGGCGGAACCAACATGCGTAAGGCACGGAATAAATCCATTCCGCCACCCACCAGAATTTCCAGCATATTGTCCAAGCTAGATGAGTCTGAACCTGTACGGTTTACAATTGGCGTAAGCTCAGTCAAACCCGGTAATAATGGATTTTCAAATTTAGGAGTACGTGCCATTGCCCAGTTACGGTTCGCGGTAATGGTGTTGATTTCACCATTGTGTGCTAAATAACGGAACGGCTGCGCCAATGGCCAACGTGGCAAGGTGTTGGTCGAGAAACGCTGGTGGAACACCACAATATGTGATGCCAAACGCGCATCGGCAAGGTCGGTATAGAAGTCTGCAATCGCTGCAGGCATCATCAAACCTTTATAGCTGATCACGGTTGAGCATAACGTGGTCACATAAAAATATGGATCAGCAGTCAATTGCTGCTCGGCACGACGACGCGCCAAGAATAATTTGCGGTTAAATTCAACCTCAGTCACACCCAATGGGCAATTGACAATAATTTGCTCAAAAGCAGGCAAAGACTGCATGGCGATTTCGCCCAATGCCTCATTATTGGTTGGCACCACACGCCAAGCCAATACTTTACAGCCTTCTGCTTCAATTTCTTTGGTCAGGATATTTTTAGCATGTGTCGCTAAGGCAGGGTCGAGGTTCAGAAAGACCGTACCCACTGCAAAAATTTCGCTCAGGGTAATGTCACTTAAGCGTTTTGCTTCTTCGCGGAAAAATTGCTTTGGCATCGCCAACAGCAAACCACATCCATCGCCCGTTTTACCGTCTGCGGCAATACCACCACGGTGGGTCATGCAACTTAAACTATGAATGGCAGTCTTGACGAGATCATGGCTTGCATCACCCTGCATATGGGCAATTAAACCGAAACCACAGTTATCTTTAAACTCATCCGGTTGGTATAAACCTTGAGCGGGAGCTACAGTATTAGGCGATGGCATGTGCATAGCGTACCCTTCTTTTACTTGCCCAATTGGGCCAATTAAACAATCTGTTTTTGCGATTTAACTCAATTTACAACTCTAAACATCAACCTTGGGTAAATGAAATGTCACACATTTATTTCAATCAATACCGATTAAAAAGCCTGAGTGACCGATTCATCATTTACGCAACTTTTACACTTTAATGTAGCAGGCAAATTTGACAGTTTCGCACAATCATTGAATCTTTTTTGCGCCAAAATAGGGACAACAACTCAATTCTCGCACCAATAAAAGCAAAAACAATGCCAACTTTATTTTTTATTCGCACATGAGCCAAATCTCAGCTTTAACCCTAAAAATGTAAAATCAGATCACATTTTTAAGTCAAATTCGCACTGTTTTTGTGCACTTCATTATTTTTATACACCATGCTGCGCCATTTTAGAACGCATTTATGTATGAGAAGAATAGTATTTTTAGATCAAATTGGTGCAACTGAGCCAGAATAGCTCAATGCGAATCATAGACAAAAAGAATAGAACAAATAAAGGCAAGCGATGGTTTGAATGACTAAAATGAAGCTAAAAGAATATTGGAAGTGTTTATGATTAGTTAAAAGGATCGCGCACTTCAGGTTCAGGTGCATCTGGCTGAGCAGGTGCTGTACCACTTTGTGATTTTTGTACATCAACGACATTACCCTCCTGATCACGGCGGGTAATTGTAGTGCTGGTGGTACTATTTTGCGGTGCAACTGCCTGCGTAGTCGGTGCAGTCGTTGTGGTTGCAGGTGGACGTGCCAAAGCACTTTCATCTATTTTAGGCACAACTGCAGGACGTAAATTTACTGCATATAATTTGGTGCTCAATCCAATTTCATCCGCCCCTAAGTCATTGACATAAGGACGATAGTCAGCAAATTGCACCACAACAGGCTGAATCGTTTCAGGAAATTTGAATGGCAGTGCGGTCAAGGTCTGTGCAGCGTCACGTTTATTGCCAAAACTGCCATATAACATCACATATTGTTCTGCCTGCCCCTCACCGCTTAAACGAATATAAAACAGCTTGCTACGATCTGTTTGCTTTTTAATAAAACTTTTAATGATATTTTCATCATTAACTCGAAACAGTTCAATCGTGCTGTTATTTTTTTGTTCCTGAATAAATTTAGTACCGCGAAACTCAGCCTCATGCAAACCAGAAGCCGTTAAACGCGTGGTGAGTTCCAAAGGGCGGACTTCTTCTTGCAAGCCACCCAAATAGGTGGTTGCAGCAACCTTTTCGGGTTGAATTTGTAATTCAATTTCAGACTCTGGTTGTTTTTCAATTTCAACCAGTTCTTCACGGTCAGTCACCGCCCAAAAAATCAGTGCCGCCAATAAACACAGCACCGCGCCCAGCAACCAAATTGACTGTTGAATTTTTTGCCAGTGTGTACGCAGTGCTGTCATATGCTGCCTTTTATGCTTGATTGGCTAAAATCGCCTGTTTCATCAATTCTAAGTCAAACTCTTTGGTGATGATGGCTTGACCCAATTGCTTCATGAGCACCAAACGTAATTGACCATTCAGCACTTTTTTATCGTGTGCCATATAAGCCAAAAACTGATCCAGTGGAATTTGCGGACATACTATCGGTAAATTGGCGCGAGAAATGATATTTTTTGTACGCTCTACATCTTCGGCAGAAATCCAGCCCATACGCTGTGATAAATCGGCTGCCATTACCATCCCTGTCGCAACAGCTTCACCGTGTAACCATTCACCATAACCCAAATAAGATTCAATTGCGTGCCCAAAAGTATGCCCAAGATTCAATAAAGCGCGTTCACCTTGCTCTTTTTCATCATTGGCAACAATACGCGCTTTATGTGCACATGAACGATATACCGCTTCTGCCAGTACAGCAGGATCACGCGCCACTAATGCTTCCATGTGCGTTTCAAGCCATTCTAGAAACTCGACATCACCCAAAAGCGCATATTTAATGACTTCGGCTAGGCCTGCAGACAACTCACGCTCAGGTAAAGTATTCAGTTGCGACATATCGGCCAGCACCACTTGGGGCTGCTGAAATGCACCAATCATGTTTTTACCAAGTGGATGATTAATCCCTGTTTTGCCACCGACACTGGAATCAACTTGTGACAGTAAAGTAGTTGGTACTTGAACGAAGTACACCCCACGCTGAAAGCTTGCCGAAGCAAAACCTGCCATATCTCCAATCACGCCACCGCCTAAAGCCAACACGGTGCAATCACGGTTAAAGCCTGCTTCCAACAGCGCATCAAAAATAAGGGTCAAATGCTGGATATCTTTGTATTTTTCCCCATCAGGCAAAATACATGTTGCCACTTTCTTTCCAAGTGCTTCAACGGCAGTCACATAATGACTCAAATACAAGGGTGCAACTGTGGTGTTGGTGACAATCATCACTTGCTGCCCCTTAATATAAGGAGCCAATAAGTCTTTGGGTTGAAGGTCACTGCCTATGAAAATGGGATAACGGCGATCGCCGAGTTCAACATGTAAAGTTTGCATGAAAAGAGTCGCTTTCTACCTAAGATATTTGCTCTGAAACAATCGTATTTAAGATTTTTTGCGCCAAATCTCGCGCAGCACCCTGATTGGTTTCAATAATATAATGTGCTACCTCACGATACAACGGATCACGTATTGCAAGCAAATCACGTAGTCGTTGTTCGGGATTTTCGACTTGAAGTAAAGGGCGGTTTTTGTCGCGATAGGTTCGCTGAAGTTGAATTTCGACAGGGGTATATAGATAAACAACAATACCACGTTGTTTTAAGAAGTCTCGATTCGGGGCTTGAGTCACCGCACCACCACCTGTAGCAAGTACAAGTTTATGCCGTGTGGTTAACTCATCAATGACCGCTGTTTCACGACTACGAAACCCTTGTTCGCCTTCTTTTTCAAAGATCCAAGGAATCGTAGCGCCAGTTTTGCGTTCAATTTCATGATCACTGTCTAGAAATTCACGCCCTAACAATTCCGCCAAATGGCGTCCTACAGTGGTCTTGCCTGCCCCCATCGGCCCTACCAAATAGATATTTGGTAGGGTGTCAAACTCTTTGCTTAGCAAGGAGTCACCTATAAATTTTGTTTAAATTGAAAATATATTAATGATTTCTTGAAACACTGTCATTAACAATTCGTGGTGTAACAAAAATCAGCAACTCACGTTTGTTGTCCGACTTGATATCTTTACGGAATAAACGTCCGATATAAGGAATATCGCCCAAGAATGGAACCTTGGTTTGTGCATTGGCAGTTTGTTGCTCAAAAATCCCCCCCAAGACCACAGTTTCACCATTATCTACCAAGACATTAGTGTTCACGAAGTTTTTATTAATCGCAATATTACCATCTGGAGTAACTTGACCAGGTGAATCACTATTTACATCCAAATTCATCTGAACTCTACCATCAGGAGTAATACTCGGGGTTACTTCTAAGCTCAATAATGCATCTTTAAATTCAGTCGTTGCCTGACCATTATCACCAGTCGATCGATATGGAATTTGTTGCCCTGATGCAACTTTAGCCTTTTGTTTATCTGCAGTCAGAACTTTTGGTGTTGAAATCACTTCACCATAGCCATCTGCTTGCAGAGCAGACAATTCCAAATCTAGCATAAAGTCAGACAAACTAATCAAACCAAATGCAATACGACTCGCACCTTCAGCAGTTACACCTAAATCGACATTCAAGTTTTGTGGACGCTCAATTTCATACTTCCAAGTTCCTACACCTGCTTCTTGCTTATATTCTGGTGTACGCAAATCCCAAAGAGTTGTATCACTTCCACCCACCAACAAGTGATTATTATTGGTAATCCCTTGTGACAAGATGCCCCACTTCACCCCCATTTCCTTGGTGAAATCTGTGGTTGCACGAACAATGCGCGCTTCAATCATCACTTGCTTCACAGACACATCCAGCAAATCAATCATTTGACGAATCTGATCAATTTTTGCTGAAGTATCGTTAATGATTAAGGTATTGGTCCGTGGGTCTACCGATACTGTTCCTCTTGGGCTAAGCAAACTACCAACACTATCACCAAGCGGATCTACTGTATTATTTGCATTATTGTTACTATTAGATGTATTACTACTATTTTTCGAGTTACGCCCTTCAGTAATCAACTTTTCAATATCTGCCGCTTTGGCATAGTTCAATTGAATATATTCAGTTTGTAGTGGCGCCAGTTTGACACTTTGTGCAATCGCTTTGGCTTCTTCTTCTTCGGCTTTAATCAATTCAGAAACAGGCGCAATCCAGATCACGTTGCCATTACGACGCTTATCTAAGTTTTTGGTTTTCAGGATAATGTCTAACGCCTGATCCCAAGGTACATCTTTTAAGCGTAAGGTAATGTTGCCTTGCACGGTGTCTGCTGCCACCATGTTAATGCCTGTAAAATCAGCCAATAACTGCAATACACGACGCACTTCGATGTCTTGGAAATCCAGTGAAATCTTTTTGCCTGTATAGCTTTGCGCTGCACGCGGTTTAAACGGGTTTTTATCGACAGGGCGTTTTAAGCTGATGGTTAGCTTGTCTTCTGCCTGATATGCCATATATTCATAGCTGCCCGCAGCCTGAATGGTAATCACGCCATTGCTGCCATCATTATGTGCATCAATGGTCGACACAGGTGTTGCAAAATCATTTACATTTAAACGGCGTGCCAAATGTGTTGGTACTTTATTGCCTAAAGTACGCACCACAATTTTGCTGCCTTGCTGCTGCACATCTACAGGCGTATTGCTACCGAGTAGATCAATCACCACCTGACCTTCGCCTTCACCGCCACGCTGGAAACCAATATTGGATACGCCTTGTGCGCTACGTTGAGCAGTCACGGCAGCCATAGGCGTTGCCGTAGTTGAGTTAATTTTTAAAATAAAGGTGTTGCCTTCAACACGCGTGGTAAATGCACCCGCATCGGCCAAGTTCACAGTTAAACGTGAACGCTGTGCATCTGAGCTTACCTCTACAGAGCTGGCTTCTTTGGTCGCGACTGCAACGCTGTTTTGCTTCAGCGTTTGTTGCGCTTTGTCAAAATCTAAAATCAGGCGGGAAGGTTGTTCCAGCTGATATGCAGCAGGTTGAGGTGGCAAACCATTAAACATGACACGAATTTCGGTGCCCTGTCCCGGAATTTGCATGGGTACGATGTTGGTAATGCTGACTTGGGCATTGGCAACTTGCATCACTGCCATTGCGACTGCGCCTATTGAAAACTGACGGAACAAATTGTTCATTGTATTACCATCCCCAAAAATAAAATCTTTCACACTGTTATTCATTTTTATTCCTTTAATTTATGGCGCAGGCCCAATTAAAACTAAACTTCTTGGACGTTCTACATAACCTTCACGACCATCTGGAATAATTTCGATTAAATCAATTTGTGTAGGTGTAATATTCACCACACGACCATGATTTACCCCCATATAGCTACCACGCTGGATACGCTCAATTTCACCATCAGGTGTTTGAATCAATGCCAAAATTTGACCATTTTGACGCATACTGCCTTTCATAGTCAGTGACTCAAGTGCGTAATTTTCCAGTGGTTGTAACTGGCGAGCAAGGTTCGGATAAACGCGCTTCCCTGCCATAATTTTAAGCTCTGCCGCCAATGAACTTGGCATAAATGGGCTTTTGAGCTGGTGTGCTGCATAGTTAAAGGTTGGTGCAGGCTCAAACACAGGTGCAGGTTCAATGGGTAGTGGTGGCTGATTACGAATTTCAGCCATTTGTGCATTTACCGCATCAATACGCGAATCACAACCAACCATTAATACAGTTGCCAACAGGGCTAACGAAAGCTTTTCAATTTTCATTTTTTACCCCTTTTCGCAGTATTATTTACTCTTTTATTACTCTTCTCGCTATTCGCAGCAGTATCGGTTGCACCGCTTTCCATTGTAGTTTGCGCATCTGCACTGCCCACATAACGATAAGTTTTTGCTTGTGCTTTATAGGTCACTTGCGGAATATCGGTTTTCTTGTCTTTATTTTCAGTCGCCACAATTTCAAAGTCGTGCATGGTCACAATACGTGGCAATGCTGCTGTACCGCTTACGAATGAACCAAAGGCATGATAATCGCCTGTCGCTTCAATTGAAATTGGCTGTTCAATAAAGAACTCTTGTTTAATTTCGTTCTCTAAACGAATGTTTTTAAACTTCAAACCTGAATTCACGCCTGTCACGTTAATATCTTCAACTAAACCTGGAATTTCAGTTTCTTTTGGCAATTGTTCAAGTTGTTGGTTAAAGTTCGCTTCCATTTCTTGTAATTGCGCTTGGTATTGCTGCAAATTACGTAATTTAGAATCTTTTTCGCGAAACTCATTTAACAAGTTTTGTTCTTGTGTATGTGCTGCTGCAATGGCATCTAACTTTGGCTTGATTACGACAAAGTAACCTAAAGCTAGAATCAGGAAAATAATAAAAATCCAGCAGGTAATTTTGACCGAAAGTGGCCAAGAACCATAATTGTTAGGATCTAGGGTATTGAACTGTTGAAAAAACTTTTCAACTGTCATTTTCTTTTTCGGAGCAACAGCAGCATCCTGATTTACTTCATCAAATTCATCGAGACTCATTGTGCTGCCCCCGCTGCTGATGTTGAATTAGATTCTGTTGGTGTTACTGGAATTGCAATTTCTTCTAAATCTGAAGTTACTACAAAAGTACCGTAACTTTCCTCTACACGAGGAACCACAGAGCTTGGTGCTTTATCTTTATTTTCTTCTTTGGCTAAGAATGAATTCATAAATGCATTGCGATACCACGGCGATGCTTCCAAATTACGCAAGAATTCAGCCACAGTATTTGGACTTTCAGCCTTGCCTTCAAAAGTGAATTTATTGCCTGTACGGCTCACTTTGGTTAAGTACATATTGCTTGGTGTCACACGCACCAATTCATCCACCAAACGCACGGCAATTGGACGCTGACTTTGTAAGCCCTGAATAAGCTTCATGCGCTCAACAATAGCATTACGCTGTTCTTGCAAGCCTTCTAAAGATTTTAATTGTACATCTAGGTTTTGGTTGGTACTGATCACCAATTGATTGGCTTGTTCTTGATCTTGTAACTTCGCGTTGTAGAAGAACCACGCCAAAGCCACCAATAACACCCCAACAGCAGCCGCTGCAATACAAAATACAATAAATTCTTTTTTACGTTTTTCTCTTAGCTCATCGCGCCAAGGGAGTAAGTTAATCTTTGCCATTAATCAAAACTCCTCATTGCTAAACCACATGCCACCATCAATGACGGCGCATCACTTTCAATTCTTTTAATGTCGATTTGTGGAGAGAAGCCCATTTGCAAGAATGGATTGGCAATGGTCACACGGTAGCCCAGTTTTTGCTGCAATAATTTCGCAAGACCTGGAATATTGGCATTCCCCCCTGCCAATAAAATGTGATCAATTTCGTTAAATTGTGAAGATGAGAAAAAGAACTGCAATGAACGTGCGGCTTGTTGTACCACCGCTTCTAAGAACGGTTCGAGCACCTCTACATCGTAGTCATCTGGCAAGGTACGGCTCTTTTTGGCACGACCCGCTTCTTCATACGATAAACCATAACGGTTTTGAATTTCTTGAGTCAGCTGTTTACCGCCGAAGGTTTGCTCACGCGTGTAAATAATTTTGTTATTTTGCAGAACCGACAATGTGGTCATGGTGTGACCAATGTCTAAAATACCAATGGTGTTCACACCCATTGGCAGGGTATCGGAGAACACTTTAAAGGCATTTTCGATGGCAAAACTTTCGACATCGGCAATTTTGGCTGTCAAGCCGCCCAACTCCAATGCTTCTACTCGTGCTTCTACGTTTTCTAAACGGGTGGCCACCAGTAACACATTGACTCGGTTTGGATTGGCTAAACGGTCTGGTTGGACTTCAAAGTCTAGGATGACTTCATCTAATGGGAATGGAATATATTGCTCGGCGTCCATACGAATTTGAACTTCACGCTCATCGCTAGTCATATCTGCATCCATTTCAATGATTTTGGTAATCACCATTGATGTTGGAATTGCTAAGGCTGCAGATGTAGATTGCGTGTTTGCTAAGTTCAATGCACGTTCAAGCGCATCCCCGACTGCTTCTGGATTGAGAATGTTTTTTTCAACCACACTGCCTTCTGGAAGTGGGACCAGCGCATAGCTCTCGACCCAGTATCTACCATTCTTAACAGAGAGTTCTAATAACTTAACAGAAGTAGAACTAATATCTACACCTATTAACCCCTTACTTGGCTTACGATATAACCTACGCACAATAGTACCATTCCTATTATTTTTTTATCCCCAAAAAAATTTAACCTACTAATCTGCGCTGGTCTATAATTTTTTACGGATACAATAATTCATCTAACAATCCGTAAATCTACTCGCTATACTGACCAGCAATTAGTTTGCTATTAGCGCTTATTAAAACGCACTTGTTATGAAAAAGCTATCTTGTTCGGGTCGTGTTCATCCATTTTTTTTGATCATAATTATAATTTTGGTCGCAATACCGATGGGTTTCTATGGCATGTATCTCTATATTGCCCCATCTTTGCCAGAAATGACCACCTTAAAAAAAGCGCCATTATTAAAACCATTGCAGGTTTATAGTGCCGATAATGAGCTAATTGCCGAGTATGGCGGCAAGCTTTCTGTGCCTGTCGATTATGAACATATTCCTGAAAAATTCATTTTTGCATTCTTAGCTGCAGAAGATTCTGCCTTTTTTGAACACAGTGGGATTAGCTTCAAAGGCTTAGGGCGCGCGTTGAGCGAGGCGGTAACAGGCTCCAATGTGCAAACTGGCGGCTCAACCATTACCATGCAAGTGGCAAAAAACTATTATCTCAGCCCTGATCGTACTTTAAAGCGTAAACTCACCGAAATCTTTTTAGCGCGTAAAATTGAACAGAACCTGAGCAAAGAAGAAATTTTGACTTTATACGTCAATAAAATCTTTTTGGGTAAAAATGCCTATGGCATCGCGGCAGCTGCCAAAATTTATTACAACAAAAGCTTAGAAGAGCTGACAATTGCACAAATGGCGATGATTGCAGGCTTACCTAAAGCACCTTCACGCTACAATCCAGTGGTGAATCCTGAGCGTGCTTTGGAGCGTCGCAACTGGATTTTGGGACGTATGCTGCAACTGGGCTATATCAACCAAAATGAATACCAAAAAGCCATTGCTGAACCGATTAATTTAGATATGCCAGACCGCAGCATCAGCAATAAACATCCGTATATTGGTGAAATGGTGCGTGCTGAACTGGTCAGTAAATTTGGCGAACAAGCGGTTGATTCGGGCTATAAAGTTTACACCACGGTAGACAGCAAACGTCAGATGTATGCAGAACAGGCGGTACAAGAAGGCTTAGAAGCCTATGACCGTCGCCACGGCTGGCGTGGTGCAGAGGCACACGACAAACCACTGAATGAGTTTCGTGCTTATGCCAACACCTACCCTGCGCAAGTCAGCAAAGTGCTGAATAATTCTTTTGAAGCGTTAATGCAAGATGGCACAACGGTTACTGTACCGTGGTCAGGCATGTCTTGGGCGCGTCCCTATCGCAACGCCAATAGTGTAGGCAATGCGCCAAGTCGTGCGGCACAGATTGTAAAAGTCAAAGATATTGTCCGTTTACGTCCAAATGAAAATAAAACCGCTTGGTCATTGGTACAAGTCCCAAAAGTACAAGGTCAATTGGTGGCAATTAACCCGAATAATGGCGCCATTGAAGCGTTGGTTGGTGGCTATAACTTCTATCAATCTAAGTTCAACCGTACTTTACAAGGTTGGCGTCAACCGGGTTCTACCATTAAACCTTTTGTGTATGCACTGGCTTTAGAGCGTGGTATGACGCCACACACCATGGTCAATGACAGTCCAATCACCATTGGCAAATGGACGCCACGTAACTCCGATGGTCGTCATTTAGGTATGATTCCATTGCGTCGTGCGCTGTATTTATCTCGTAACACGGTTTCGGTGCGTTTATTGCAAAATGTGGGAATTGAGCGTACCCGCCAACTGTTCATGGATTTTGGATTACAGGAAGATCAGATTCCACGTAACTACACTATTGCATTGGGTACGCCACAAGTTCTTCCTATTCAAATGGCCACGGGCTATGCCACTTTTGCCAATGGGGGTTACCGTATCCAACCGCACTTCATTAACCGTATTGAAGATGCTTATGGCAAAGTGATTTATCAAGCTAATCCTGAATATGCGTGTATTGCTTGTATTAATGCCAAAGAACAAACGCTTGAAAGTGCCGAAGCCACTACACCAGATGATGAAGTGATTGAAGTGACCAATAAAAAACTGGCACAAGCTGAACAATATCCGAACTTATTGGCAGAGCGTAGTCAGTACAAACAGGCACAACGTATTTTAAAATCTAGCTCGGCGTATGATATGTCCAATATTTTACGTGACGTAATTCAACATGGTACTGGACGTGCTGCGCTCAGAATTGGTCGTGGTGATATTGGCGGTAAAACAGGAACCACCAACGATGCAAAAGACGCTTGGTTCGCAGGTTTCAACGGCAAACTGGTGACTGTGGCTTGGGTGGGCTTTGACCAACCAACAACTTTAGGACGTCGTGAATATGGGGGGGTTGCAGCGCTGCCAATTTGGACAGACTTTATGGGCAATGCACTTAAAGGCACACCTGAAGCATGGGTCAGTTTAGACAGCAAAGCCAAAGCGCCACAACGTGAACTCAATCAAATGAATGCAGAACAGAAGCAGGATTATCGTGCTTCACCGCCATTGGCACGTCCACTGTATCGACCTGCACCTGTTGCGCCAGCACGTGCGCCTGAGCGAGATTTTGACGATTTACCAGGCGATGAGGTATTAATTCCTGAAAACGCTGCACCGCCTGCCATGCACGCGCCAAACAACAGCCCTGCCAAACCAAATGCAGCACCTAAACCTGCTCCCGATGCTTTAGAAAACTTAATTGATGAAGTCTTATAACCGCAGATAAGCAGTCAGAAAAAAGCCCTCATTTACAAAAATAAGGGCTTTTTTATGGGTACAACTTAAACTTTACTGACAGTCAGTTTTTCAAAAGTATGAGTTTGACAGAAGCACTCAAACTTACTTTTTCTGAAACAGATAAATTTGATGCTGTGCTGTCACATCAAATTGGGTTTGTTGTTCCAATGCCTGACGGCGCTCTGCTTTGGCTTTATAGGCATAAGGTGTCATAGCAATTAAATGAATTAAATCGCTTTGATTGAGCTGTAATGGTGTTTCCACCACGCTGGCATCAATCAAATCAAAAGTAGTTTGTAATTGGGTGATAAATTTTTCGGGTTCATGTGGCTTTACCTCTTCGAACAACGCTTGACGCATCGCCAATAAATGCTCAGGCGCAGGCGTCACCACCAACAAATAACCTAGTGGTTTTAAAACCCGTAAAATTTCCTGTTGTGGAATTGGGCTAAACAGACTGGCACATAAATCAATACAATGCTCCAAAACAGGCAAGGTTGCTCCTGTCCCCACCACCCAAGTCACTGCGGAATTCAATTTTGCCGCTACTTGTACGGCATTCTTGGCAATATCCACCCCGACACACTGCAACACTTCGCCTTGCATGGCTGCGGTGTAATAGCCTTCACCACAGCCAATATCCAACAAATTTTCGATGCGTAAGGCACGAATTTTTTGCACCACCGCCTGTTGCAAGGGCGCATAATGCCCTGCACTTAAAAATGCACGACGTGCCTGCACTGAAGCAGGTGTATCCCCTGGATTTTTACTGTGCTTATGCTGCACCACATGTAAATTGACGTAGCCTTGTTTCGCAACATCATAGCTGTGATTGCTGGCACAACGCCACGTTCGATCATGCAGTTGCAATACCTGACGACACACAGGACACATCAGCAAATTCATCATTTTCTCCAGAGTGAACCACATAAAAAAGTCGGCGAGTGCCGACTTTTAAAATTTTCGGTTGGATAGGCTTAACGTAATTTTAAAGTCATTAAACCTAAAACCACCAGCATAATTGTGATAATCCAGAAACGAATCACCACTTGAGTTTCACGCCAGCCTTTCTTTTCATAGTGGTGATGCAACGGCGCCATTAAGAATACCCGTTTATTGCGCATACGTAGTGAACCAATTTGCAGAAATACCGAAATTGCTTCAACTACAAACACCCCACCCATAATCGCAAACACGATTTCCTGACGTACCATCACGGCAATCGTACCCAGCATTGCCCCCAAAGACAATGCGCCGACATCGCCCATAAAGACTTGTGCAGGATGCGCGTTATACCACAGGAAGGCTAAGCCTGCTCCAATCATCGCGGCACAGATTACCACCAACTCAGACGCATATTTCACATAAGGGATATGCAAATAATCAGCAAAACGAACATCCCCCGCCAAGTAGGCAAAGACGCCCAAACCTGCCGCAACCAACACGATTGGCATAATTGCCAAGCCATCTAAACCATCAGTTAGGTTCACCGCATTTGAGGCACCGTTAATTACCAAATAGGTAAAGATAATGAAGCCAATACCGAGTGGAATCGACGACAATGGAATGCTGAAATCTTTAAAGAATGGAATCAACACATCCAGCATATCTGCGGTTTGTGCAGGATTTGGCTGTTGGGTTGCAATCACATACAACGCAATACCCGCACCCAATGATGCTACCGAAGTCCAGAAGAATTTTTTACGCGCAGGCAAACCCGCATTGTCTTTGTAGCGAATTTTAATCCAATCATCTGCCCAGCCTACAGCGCCAAAAATGACCATGACCGCCAGTACAATCCAGACGTAAGGGTTAGATAAATCTGCCCATAATAGGGTCGAAATACCAATGGAAAGCAGGATTAATACCCCGCCCATGGTTGGCGTACCCATTTTTTTGGCATGCCCTTCAGGTGCATAAGAGCTGACTGCCTGACCGTATTTTAATGCTTGCAGTTTACGAATCATCACAGGGCCTAGCACCAAACCGATGCCAAGCGCAGTCAATACACTCAGTAATGAACGTAATGTTAAATAACGAACCACCTGAAACGAGCTATTATAGCCCGCCAGCTGCTCAAATAACCATAACAGCATTTAAATTTTCTCCATCAATGCAGCCATCAACGTTTCCATATGGGTATAACGAGAACCTTTAAATAGGAAACTCATGGACTGAGGTTGATGTGTTTTTACCAGATCAATTAAAAACGGCAAGGCTTGTTCTTGAGTGACAAAAGCCTGTAATTTTTTTCCATATTGGGTACTGCGCGCACCTTCTTGGGTCGCAGGTGCAAATTCACCGACTGCCACCACAAAGTTGATGCCACGAATAGACACCAAATCACGCCCCAACATATAGTGCTGTTGTGCTGCGCTATTGCCCAGCTCACCAATATCACCAATTACCATAACTCGCACACCTGTTTGCTGTGCAAGGACTTCACCTGCAGCACGCATAGAGGTTGGATTGGCATTATAGGTGTCATCAATGAATAAATGTGTGCCTTGCTGAATAAAGTTCAAACGGCCTTTTGCCCCCTGTGCCTGTTCCAAGCCTGCGACAATATCATCTAAACTCACACCAATTGCCAGTGCAAAAGCAGCAGCAGCCATAGCATTTTGTACATTGTGTTCACCCGCGAATGGCAAGTGAATCTGACGCACACCTTGGGCAGTATTTAAACAAAAACTTGCCGATTGTGGCTGCAACTGAATGTCTGTCGCAAACACATCACCGCCTGCACCAAAACTTAGACGATGTTCCGACTGAACCGCTTGCTGAATCTGTTCGGCAAAATCATCGGCAGCAGGGACAATGGCCGTGCCTTGTGGGGCAATATGTGCATAAATTTCAGACTTAGCCCGACAAATGCCCTCACGTCCACCAAACTCACCCAAATGCGCAGTACCAATATTGATAATGCCTGCCACCTGCGGCTGCACCAAGTTTGAGGTGTAATCGATTTCACCTTGATGACTGGCGCCTAATTCCATCACTGCATATTGATGGCTTGCATTCAACTCCAACAACATCATCGGCACACCCAAGTCATTATTCAGGTTGCCACGGGTAATTAAAGTCGGTGCCAAACGTGACAAAATACTACCGAGCATTTCTTTAGTGGTGGTTTTACCGCTACTGCCTGTTAACGCAATCACTTTTAATTGAGGATGTTGCTGACGACGAAATGCGCCCAAGTGTCCTAAAGCTAAACGGGTATCAGGCACGACCAATTGGCAAATATCTGCGTCTACAGGCTGGCTGACAATTGCCATAGAACAGCCCTGAGTCGCTACTTGTGCCACAAAATCATGCGCATCAAAACGCTCACCTTTTAAAGCCAAAAAGGCATCGCCTGCTTCAGCATGGCGTGAATCGGTTAAAATACGTTTAATCTCGCCTTGCGGTGCTTGCCCATTGAACCAATAACCCTGTGTTGCCTGTTTGAGTTGTTCGGCAGTCCAAGGTTCTAAAATTGCGGTACTGGTGGTGGAAGTGTGCATACAAATTCCTTATTGGGCAGGATAAGCAGAAGGTGAACAATGCTGTGCATCTATCGCAGATTGCACTTCAACCACATCGTCAAACCAGTGTCTTACCCCATCTATTTCTTGATAGTTTTCATGACCTTTGCCTGCAATCAAGACAATATCGCCTGACTGTGCATGTTTGACTGCATATTTAATCGCTTCACGACGATCATGAATTTCATGGCTCTGTGCCACCGACAAATCGACACCTGTCTGCATATCGGCAAAAATTTGCAAAGGATCTTCTGTACGCGGGTTATCAGAAGTCAAAAGCACAACATTGGCATAGTCCAATGCCGCTTGGGTCATCAGTGGGCGTTTACCACGATCCCGATCTCCACCGCAGCCAAACACCGCCCAAAGCTGTGCGCTAACATGGCGTTTTAAGGTTTGCAACACTTGAATTAGGGCATCTGGCGTGTGTGCATAATCCACCACAAATAAACGCTCTGCATCACGCAACACTTGCATACGCCCCGGTGCGCCTTTGAGTTGTGCAGTCGTGTGTATTAAATCCTGTAATGCAAAACCTGCTTGCTCTGCTGCGATTAAACTCGCGACCAAGTTTTCAACATTAAAATGTCCGAGCAACGGACTTTGCACCACATATTCTGCCGTAGCAGTTTGTAGATGGAAACGTACACCATTCAGACTGTATTCAATCTGCTGTACTTGATAGTCTGCCGCTTGCTGCGTGGAATAAGTCAAAATTTTCGGTTGCGCAGGGTTCTGTTGCGCCGCTTGCAACATGATCCCAGCATATTCATCATCTAAATTGACAATTGCAACTTTTAAACTGGCAAACTGAAACAGCATGGCTTTGGCTGCAGCATACGCCTCTAAAGTACCGTGATAATCCAAATGATCACGGCTCAGGTTGCTATATACCGCAATTTCAATATCGCAGCCATTTAAGCGCCCTTGCTCCAAACCATGTGAACTGGCTTCAATTGCGGCAAATTTTGCCCCCTGTTGTGCATAGCTGTATAAAGCATTTTGCAGTTGTAAGGCATCTAAAGTGGTATGTGTTGAAGCTTCCAAATTAGGCAAAATTCCGTTGCCTGTGGTGCCCATTACCGCACAGCGTTGGGCTTGTAACATTAACAACTCAGCAATTAAGCGGGAAATCGTGGTTTTACCATTGGTGCCCGTGACTGCAAGCATACGCGCTAAAGGTACAGGCTGTCGTGCTTGTAAATATTGTTTTTGCCACTGTCCCATGCGCTGACGCACATCTGGCACCACCAAATTATTGGCAACTGCCAGTTCAGTTTCCGAAATCACCGCCAAAGCACCTTGATCTAAAGCTGCTTGTGCAAATTGTGCGGTTTTTTCAGGCTGCGACAAACTGGTCAGGGCAATAAAAATTTGCCCTGCTGTCACATGGCGGCTGTCAAGTTGAAAGCCCTGAAAGTCTTGTATCATCCAATCTGCAACGCGGGAACTGCGATAAATATTTTGAAAGCTGATAGACATGCGTCACCTGTTATTGGATGTTGGGAGTTTCTAAAGGTTTATCTAAAGGTACGTTCATTAAACGTAAAGATTCTTGCATCACACGAGCAAATACAGGCGCTGCCACCAAACCACCATAATACTGTCCTGTTGGATTTTCCACCACGACCACCATGGCTAAACGCGGATCACTGACTGGCGCAACCCCAGCAAACAAGGCACGATATTCAGTCTGTGAATAGCCTTTGCGGTCTGCACGAAGTTTATGCGCTGTTCCCGTTTTACCTGCAACCCGATAGCCTGGAATATTGGCTTGACGTGCCGTACCACCGGGTAACGTTACGGCTTCCATCATCAGTAGAACTTGATCGGCAATTTTAGCATCAACAATTTGTTCGCCTTTAGGCTGTTCTTCTAATTTGTATAAACTCAGCGGCATTTTTACGCCTTTATTGGCAAGCATGGCATAGGCATCTGCCAATTGCAGCACAGTGGCGTTCAAACCATAACCATAAGACATGGTCGCCACTTCCGACACATTCCACTTGCTTGGCGGCAAAATTAAACCTGCACTTTCACCCGGAAATTTCACTGCAGAACGCGCACCAAACCCTAAACGCTTATAAAAAGTCGGCAAGGTCGCATACGGTAAAGATAAGGCAATTTTCGCCACACCCACGTTTGACGATTTTTGGATGATTCCCGCCAAAGTCAGTGAGCCATAATTGTGAGTATCACGAATGGTATGATTACCCACCCGCATTGAACCACCACTTAAATTGACCACGGTATTCGGTGAATATTTGCCACTTTCTAGTGCCATTGCCACCGTCATAGGCTTCATGGTCGAACCCGGTTCAAAAGAATCCACCGCACCACGGTTACGCATGGCATCTTTATTGGACAAACTTTTTTTGTCATTCGGGTTATACGACGGCCAACTGGTCATCGCCAAAATTTCACCCGTTTTCACATCTACCGCAATTGCTGTGGCTGAACGGGCATTATTTGCCACCCCTGCTGCAGTCAATTCACGATACATAATGTATTGCAAACGTGAGTCGATACTCAGGGTAATATTTTCGCCTGGTTCAACCTCTCTCACCACTTCTGGGTCTTTGACACGGTTACCCTTTTTATCGCGCACGATTTGCTGTTCGCCATCCACGCCTGCCAAGCGGGTATTTAGCTGCATTTCCAAGCCTTCAATGCCTGTGCCTTCACTATTGGTCAAACCAATAATTTGTGCATTCGGCTGTGGCTGCGGGTAATAACGCTTATAGTTTTTCTCGGTATATACCCCTTGGAAATTACGTTTTAGAATCAGCTCTGCCTGTTGCGGCGGCACTTCTTTTTGTAAAACCAAATAACGTGAACGCGGACGCTCGTTCATTTTATTTTTCAGTTCTTGGCGATCCATCCCAACTGCATCGGCAAGTTCATCTAAATTCAAGTTTTTATCTGGCAATTGACGCTGCAATTTACGACCGGTCGGATTTTTTTCCAACTCGGCTGTAATTTCTTCAAACAGTTTTTTATTGTCAAAATAATCACGTGGATCAATCACCACTTTCATTACAGGAGTACTAATTGCCAAAGGCACACCGTGGCGATCATAAATCACCCCGCGCATAGCTTTGAGCTTTTCTGTTCTTAAAATATTGGCATTGGCTTTGTTTTGTAAAAAGTCATGGTTCACAATTTGCACATAAAAAGCACGTCCCACCAGTGCCACGAACACCAGCAGTACCACAGCCCACATTAAGTAAAAACGCCACATTTCTACATGAATGGCATTTTTTCCAGTTACCGATTGCTGTTTCTTTCGGGTTTGCTTTTTACGCGTATCGACCATGTGCAACTCGCCTTATTGTTGTTCTGAGGTTGTCGGCAAAGAAATCACCACTGTTTGCGGTGCAGGCGGTGAATACATACGCAGTTGCGTCACCGCACGGGTGCCAATTTGTGCAGTTGCACCAAAGGTCTGCTGTTCAATTAACAAACGTCCCCATTCGGCATTTAAGTCATCTCGCTCGCGCATATAAGAACTCAGCTCACGATAATCATGGCGATATTCAAACACTTGAAACACCACCATAATCGCGCTGATAAACACCAGCGCCAATAAAATAAAATAGGCGACCATTTTTTTCAGTCGCACTTGAGATTGATTTTTTTCAACGCTTTCAGTTTTCATTATTGGCCTTTTCAAGCTAATCGTTCTGCAACACGTAGCCATGCGCTGCGTGAGCGTGGATTGGCTTTGACTTCTTCATCACTGGCACGCACACGTGATATTTTTTTCAATCGACGTGTATCTTGTTGCTGTTGTGGCAAGCCCCAACCCGAATCTTCAGGCAGGCTCGATTCTTTTTGAATAAACTGTTTAATTAAACGATCTTCCAAAGAATGGAAGCTAATTACCGCCAAACGACCTTCGGGTTTTAACACCTCAACGGCTTGCGGCAAGAAGTTTTCAATATCTTCTAATTCTTTATTAATCGCAATACGAATTGCCTGAAAAGTACGTGTTGCAGCGTGTTTGTTTTTTTCCCACTTCGGATGGGCAACTTTTACAATTTCAGCCAATTGTGCGGTAGTTTCAATATAACCCGCCTGTTTAATGGCTTTGGCAATACGGCGGCTATAACGCTCTTCACCATATTGAAAAATCACATTGGCTAAGGCTTCTTCTTCAATATCCACCAGCCATTCTGCCGCAGTCGGGCCTTGTGAGTTGTCCATACGCATATCAAGCGGGCCATCTTTCATAAAGCTAAAACCGCGTTCTGCCTGATCTAGCTGTGGTGACGACACGCCTAAATCGGCCATCACACCATCGACCTGAGTGACGCCCAAATCATTCAACGCTTGCTGCATATCGGCAAAACTGGCATGAATAATCTGAAAGCGCGAATCTTGCTGCGCCAATTCTGCTGCCACGGCCAAAGCTTGTGGATCTTTATCAAAGGCATAGACTCGTGCCTGCGCATCCAATTTGGATAACAACAAACGCGTGTGTCCACCTCGTCCAAAGGTGGCATCGACATAAATTCCTGTATTGCGATCTGCCAACACGGCATCAACAGTTTCATGAAGTAATACAGAAATATGCGACATAAGGTTCAATCAATACAGCTAAAATGTAACTGCACATTATTACCTTGTTTTGGCAAAGCTCCAAACGTCTTTTTGTAGATAAATATTACTTTCCATAGGGAAAACCGTTTTTGACTTTTTTAAAGCACAAAAAAATCTCCGTAGAGATTTTTTTGTGTGCCAATCCAATAAAAGATTAGCCGAAAATGGATATCTGTTTAACGCTTAGTATTATAAATTTGGTCGAAAATCGCACCATTCACAAAATGTGTTTTTTGTGCATTTTCCCAGCCACCGAACACTTCATCAATCGTGAAGGTTTTTAATTTCGGGAATTGTGCTGCATATTTTGCAAGGACTTTTTCATTACGTGGACGGTAGAAATGCTTAGCCGCCATTTCCTGACCTAAAGGTGAATATAAATAGTTGATATAGCCTGTCGCTAACCATTTATTGCCATTTTTTTCTACTGTGCGGTCTACGATTGCCACCGAAGGTTCAGTCAAAATAGAAATAGATGGATAAACAATATCAAACTTGTCTTTGCCTAAGGTTTTTAAAGTTACAAGGGCTTCATTTTCCCAAGTCAACAACACATCACCAATGCCACGTTCAGCAAATGTAGTCATCGACGCACGTGCTGCCGAATCCATCACTTTTACATTGTGGTACATCTTGCCCACAAATTCTTGCGCTTTGGCCTTAGAGCCGCCTGGCTGCTTTTCTGCATAACCCCAAGCCGATAAATACACCCAACGTGGCAAACCACCTGTTTTCGGGTTAGGGGTAATAATTTGTACGCCTGGTTTGGTTAAGTCATTCCAGTCTTTAATGTTTTTCGGATTGCCTTTACGCACCATAAAGACGATGGTCGAGGTATAAGGCGCAGAGTTATGAGGAAATTCTTTTTGCCAACCTGCTTGGATTTGACCTGACTTTACAATTTCTTCAATGTCATTCGCCAATGCCAAAGTTACGACATCGCCCTTTAAACCATCGACCACAGAACGCGCTTGCTTGCCTGAACCACCATGTGATTGTTTAAAGTTGACGTCTAAACCTGTACGTTTTTTCCAGTACTGACCAAACGACTTGTTAAATTCATCATAAAATTCGCGGGTCGCATCATACGATACATTTAAAAACTGACGATCTGCAGCCTGAGCAGTCGTTGCAGCAAAACCTGTTGCCAATAGCGCAGCAGCCAATAAAGCTTTCAATTGAGTTTTCATTACAGCACACATCACCTTTAATCTGTCGCTCAATATATGCAATGCTCAGGCGCTGCGCAATTTGTAAAAAACATGCAAAAAATGATTAAATTCAAATAATTTAGCTTTAATTAATTGTTTTTAATCAATTTAATTCAAGATGCGGCGTTTATTCCAAATTTATACCTTTTTATGGATTAGATATATAAAAAGTGAATAAAACTTTGATCCGTTTTTAGACTCAACGGTAAAATAAGCGACATCACAGCAATCAAACCCGCTTCAAAACTATTTTATTGTGACTTTTGTAACAATCTTCACGATATCTCCACAGTTGTTTGTTACAACATGTTCTAAATCAAAGATCATCTGAAAAATCGGTATATAGTGAGTAAATGATGATAAAGATCTTATTAAGAGTGTGACGCAAATCTACTTTTGTTATGATTTTTGTGATTAAATATTAAAGTGATTAAAACAATTTATAAATTGTGAGTTCACTCATAAAGGAAAGGGGGAATCAAAATGAAATCTAAACTCATGTTCGCAGTATTACTCAGCTTAAGTACAGTCGGTCACAGTGCAGTGATCAAATCTGCTGAAAGTAAAACCCATTTAACTGCGGAAAAGGGGTCTTTAATTGAAAAAGCCCTTACCCAACAAAAACAGGCAGACAAGCAAAAGTTTGAATCAAATAATGATTTAAAAGTGCTGACTTCCATTCATGTCGCTCCAACTCAAAATTTCTTTGCCTTGCAAAATCAGCGTTTTAGCCGTTTTGTACAAGCCTTATTCCCGCAAGATAACTCATAACTCCGCATTAAATTCACTGCCTTTGATCCCCTTTTCAAATGCAGTTGAAACGCCCAAGTACAGAATGTTGAATTTAACATTAAGTACTTGGGCTTTTTCGTTATAATGGTTGCAATTTACATTTTGAATTAATTTTTGCTTATGACTGTTCGTACTCGTATCGCGCCTTCTCCTACTGGTTTCCCGCACGTGGGAACAGCGTATATCGCCTTGTTTAACTTATGTTTTGCCAAACAACACGGTGGTGAATTTATTCTTCGTATTGAAGATACTGACCAACTGCGCTCAACCCCTGAATCTGAAAAAATGATTTTGGATTCATTGCGTTGGTTAGGCTTAAATTGGGCAGAAGGTCCAGATATCGGCGGCCCACATGCACCGTATCGCCAATCTGAACGTATGGATATTTATAAGCAATACGCCTTGCAATTGGTTGAACAAGGGCATGCTTTCTATTGCTTCGCTACTAGCGAAGAACTAGATCAAATGCGTGCAGAACAACAAGCACGTGGTGAAAGCCCGCGCTACGATGGTCGTGGTTTAAACTTGTCTGCAGATGAAGTGCAGCGTCGTTTAGCGGCAGGCGAAGCGCATGTTATTCGTATGAAAGTGCCAACCGAAGGCGTATGTAAATTTAATGACATGCTGCGCGGTGAAGTGGAAATTCCATGGGCGCAAGTCGATATGCAAATTTTGCTGAAAACAGATGGCTTGCCAACTTACCATTTGGCCAACGTGGTCGATGACCATTTGATGCAAATCACTCACGTGATTCGTGGTGAAGAATGGATTCCATCGGCACCGAAACACCAATTGCTTTATCAATATTTTGGTTGGGATATGCCTGTGTTATGCCACATGCCATTGTTGCGTAACCCAGACAAATCAAAATTATCTAAACGTAAAAACCCAACTTCAATCAACTACTACAAAGACATTGGCGTATTACCTGAAGCTTTGCTGAACTATTTAGGTCGCATGGGTTGGTCAATGCCAGATGAAAGTGAAAAATTCACCTTAGCCGAAATGATTGAATACTTTGATATTCAACGTGTTTCACTAGGCGGCCCTATCTTTGATGTGGAAAAACTCAATTGGCTGAATGGTCAATGGATTAAAGCGCTTTCACCTGCTGAGCTGTTAGATACCTTATTGGCTTGGAAAGCAGATCGTGCCAAATTGGAAGAGATTGCTGCCGCGATTCAACCGCGTATTAATTTACTCTCAGAAGCGGTCAATTGGTCTGCACATTACTTCAACCATTTCCCAAGCTTAAGCAAGGAACAGTTTGAAAGTAAAAAACTGTCTGAAGAACAAGTGCGTCAAAGCCTACAATTTGCAATTTGGCGTTTAGAAAGTCTATTTACTTGGAACAACGACACGGTGAGCCAAACCCTAATGGATTTAGCCAACCAAATGGAAATCAAATTGCGTGATTTCATGCCTGCGTTCTTTATTGCAATTGCAGGTTCAACCGCATCTACACCTGTGATGCAAACCATGGTCACCATTGGTCCAGACCTGACCTTTGCGCGTTTGCGTCATGCCTTAGAAGTGGTTGGCGGACCAAGCAAAAAAGAAGTTAAAGTCTGGGAAAAACTGAATGAAAGCATCAAATTGCCGAAAAATGATGCAATTGATCCAGCTTAATTCATTTTTTTGTTGACGTGTGAGCGCAATAGCCCTAATATTGCGCTCACACAGACTGGGGTCATAGCTCAGTTGGTAGAGCGCTACAATGGCATTGTAGAGGTCAGCGGTTCGATCCCGCTTGACTCCACCAAGTTTAAATAAGGCTTTACCTGTGTTGCCTCATCAAGTCCCTATCGTCTAGAGGCCTAGGACATCGCCCTTTCACGGCGGTAACCGGGGTTCGAATCCCCGTAGGGACGCCATATTCAAGATGAATATAAAGCACTTATCTTCATCTTATAAAGAAGCTCAAGCAATGACTTGGGCTTTTTTATTGCCCTGTTTTCTGACAGACTGTTTTTGATTTGCCGTACATTTGGTTAGAATAACGATCAGATTAGAATTTTGGAGTTGTAATGCAATACCGATGCCCTAAATGTCAAAGCCCAAAAATCATGCCTGTTGCGCAGGCAGGTCAAACAACACCGCGTCCTGTGGTGCCAAAAAGCTTGGTGATGCTTATTCCAGCGGTATTTGTCTTATTACTTCTTGTCTTGATCAGTATCGCCATGTGGATTTTTGGTGATGGTGCAGGCACAACCTTACAAAGCATTACTGTGGCGGTATTTGTGCTGTGTGTAATTGCAGGTTTCTTATTTTATCGTGATTTGCCTGATTTCAAAATTTCTATGCAAGCCTTTATGCAGTCACAAAAAAAATGGAAGTGCCGTGAATGTGCACATGAGTGGGAAGTTTAAACCTCACTGGTCTACATCTAGATTAAGAAAAATGTTGCTAGGTTGATCACAAGACCACATCATCGAGCAAATATAAAAAAACCAGCCTTCTCGGCTGGTTTTTTTAATGAGAACTCAAGTTTTTAGACTTAAGCGCCAATTTTACGGTATTTGCTACGTTTGGTTGCCAGATCATCACCATATTTCTTACGGCGATATTCTTCAAACTCAGTATAATTACCTGTAAAGAATTCTGGTTGCTCATCTTCGAATGACAAGATGTGCGTTGCAATACGGTCTAGGAACCAACGGTCGTGCGATACCACCATCACTGTACCTGGGAAGACTAAAATTGCATCTTCCAGTGCACGTAAAGTTTCAATATCCAAGTCGTTTGATGGCTCATCCAGCAAGATCACGTTTGCGCCCTGCTGTAGAATTTTTGCCAGTTGTAAACGGTTACGCTCACCACCCGACAATTCACCAACGCGTTTTTGCTGATCCTGACCTTTAAAGTTAAAGCGACCAATATAAGCACGCGATGCAATTTCATAATCGCCCACTTTCAAAATGTCTAAACCGCCAGAAACTTCTTCCCAAACAGTTTTGTCATCATCTAGAGTGTCACGAATCTGACCGACATAAGCCACTTTTACCGAGTCACCTAAAGTCACGCTGCCCGTATCAGGTTGCTGCTCGCCAGTCATCATACGGAATAAAGTCGTTTTACCCGCACCGTTTGGACCGACAATCCCCACAATCGCTGCAGGCGGCACAGTAAAGGAAAGGTTTTCGTAAAGTAAGCGATCACCAAATGACTTGCTGATGTTTTCCACTTCCACCACTTTGTTCCCTAAACGTGGGCCAGGTGGAATATAAATTTCAGAAGTTTCGTTACGCTGTTGGAATTCACGCGAGTTAAGCTCTTCAAAACGCTCCATACGCGCTTTGTTTTTCTTTTGCTGGCCTTTCGCATTAGAACGTACCCATTCCAATTCTTTTTTCAAGGCTTTAGCAAAAGATTCTTCTTGCTTCTGTTCTTGCTCTAAACGGTTATTTTTCTGCTCTAACCATGAAGAGTAGTTACCTTGATATGGAATACCATGTCCACGGTCAAGTTCTAAAATCCATTCTGCAACGTTATCCAAGAAGTAACGGTCGTGGGTAATTGCCACAATCGTACCCGGGAAGTCTTTTAAGAAACGCTCTAACCAAGATACAGATTCTGCATCCAAGTGGTTCGTCGGCTCGTCTAGAAGCAGCATGTCTGGTTTAGACAATAACAAACGGCATAAAGCCACACGACGACGCTCACCACCCGATAATTTGTTAACATCAGCATCCCAAGCTGGCAAATTTAATGCTGCCGCTGCTTGTTCAAGCTGATTGTTCAGGTTGTGTGCATCCCAAGTTTGGATAATCGCTTCTAACTTCTCTTGCTCTTTTGCAAGTTTGTCGAAATCTGCATCTGGATCTGCATATTCTGCAAAAACTTGGTCTAAACGCTCTAAAGCATCTAAAGCTTCACGCACACCATCTTCCACGTTGCCGCGTACATCTTTGCTCGGGTCTAGTGGTGGTTCTTGCTCAAGATAACCAATTTTGATGCCTGGCTGTGCACGAGCTTCACCAGAGAAATCTTTATCTACGCCCGCCATAATACGGAGCAAAGTCGATTTACCTGCACCGTTTAAACCAAGCACACCAATTTTCGCACCTGGGAAAAATGATAAGGAGATGTCTTTCAAGATTTCGCGCTTAGGCGGAACCATTTTCGACACTCGGTTCATCGTATAAATATATTGGGCCACGTAGGACTCCTCAATAGAAAACCAAATCTGGGGCTCAGATGAGCAGCCCCTGCTCTAATGAGCGAAAAAATAATCGGGTATTATACCTGAATACGGAGAAAAAATAAGACACCACAAACATCTTGCATGCTTTGTTACAACTCTAGCGATCAGCGGATAAGCACAGGACTTTTTGCCTGCTATATCAAATTAACAGCTAAATATTGCAGCATTTTTACACTTTCTTTCATATTTAAAAGTGCTAGACTCAAACTAATTTAACTCACGAAGATGAAGTAAACATGACCTATAAAGACGAAACTTTGGCCATTCATGCAGGCTATAGCCCAGAACCAACCACCAAAGCCGTGGCTGTGCCTATTTACCAAACCACTTCTTATGCCTTTGATAATACGCAACATGGTGCCGATTTATTTGATTTAAAAGTACAAGGCAATATTTACACCCGTATTATGAACCCAACCACTGCAGTATTGGAGCAACGTGTTGCAGCACTTGAAGGCGGGATTGGCGCATTGGCTTTAGCATCGGGTATGGCTGCAATTACCTACGCAATTCAGACCATTACCGAAGCAGGCGATAACATTGCTTCAGTATCAACTTTATACGGCGGTACTTACAACTTATTTGCCCACACCTTGCCTAAACAAGGCATTGAAGTACGTTTCTTCGATTATCAACAGCCTGAAAGCTTACGCGACCTGATTGATGACAAAACCAAACTGGTCTTTGTAGAATCCATTGGTAACCCATTGGGCAATATTATTGACCTTGAAGCGATTGCGAAAATTGCGCACGAATACGGCATTCCAGTGGTGGTGGATAACACTGTAGCCACGCCTGTCTTGCAAAAATCATTTGATTTTGGCGCAGACATCATCATTCACTCACTGACCAAATATATTGGTGGTCACGGTACGTCTATTGGCGGCATTATTGTCGATAGCGGTAAATTCCCTTGGGGCAAATATCCTGAGCGTTTTAAAGCCTTAAATACACCTGACCCAAGTTACCATGGTGTGAACTATGTAGAAGCCTTAGGCGCTGCAGCATTTATTGCACGTGCACGTGTAGTACCACTACGCAATACAGGTGCAGCGATTAGCCCGCATAACGTATTCCTAATTTTACAAGGTTTAGAAACCTTAAGCCTGCGTATGGAACGCCATACTGAAAACGCGCAAAAAGTAGCGGAATATTTACAGGCACATCCAAAAGTGAAATGGGTCAATTACGCAGGTTTGAAAGATCACCCGCAACATGCGTTGGCACAAAAATATGTGAAAGGCAAACCTTCTGCAATTCTGTCTTTTGGTGTGCAAGATGGCCGTGAAGGCGGAACCCGCTTTATTGATGCACTGCAATTATTCACACGCTTGGTCAATATTGGCGATGCCAAGAGTCTGGCTTGCCACCCTGCAACCACCACTCACCGTCAGTTGAGTGCAGATGAACTCAAAGCGGCTGGTGTGAGTGAAGATATGGTGCGTTTATCCATCGGGATTGAACATGCCGATGACTTAATTGCCGATTTAGAGCAAGCTTTAGCAGCCGTATAAAACTCATCAGTTCAAACTTTGTACTGGCATCCTGCTGATTAATTTCAACAGGATGCTTTTTTATTTTAATTTTTCTTTGTATGTCTTTGCATTAGCTTTATTTCATGGTAAAAATAAAGATATACAGCTCACAAAAATAGAGCAATTACTCTAAATTCATTTTTAAATTCAACCACTTATTCCATAGCTTTTTTTGTGCAATCGGCTATCATAAAGCCAAGTAAAACAGTTCAAATTCAGTCTGAAATTTGAATCGTCAATCTCAATAAAAATGACAACTCAGGAATCTAAATCAGGAATATTAGCGTGAAGCCAAAATTAGAGAAACTTTTTCAACAGCGTGTAAATGGTAAAGTTGCCCTTATTACAGGTGCATCGAGTGGTATTGGTTTAACCGTGGCACATAAGCTAGCCGATGCAGGTGCGCATGTGCTTTTGGTGGCACGTACTCAGGAAACGCTCGAACAAGTCAAAGCTGAAATTGAAGCACGTGGTGGCAAGGCTTCAGTTTTCCCTTGTGATCTAAACGATATGGACTCTATTGATGCTGTATCGCAACAAATTCTTGCCTCTGTCGATCATATTGATATTTTAATTAACAACGCAGGCCGCTCAATCCGTCGTGCAGTACATGAGTCGGTTGATCGTTTCCACGACTTTGAACGTACCATGCAGCTCAACTATTTTGGTGCTGTGCGTTTGGTACTCAATATTTTGCCGCAGATGATGCACCGTAAAGATGGTCACATCATCAACATCAGCTCGATTGGTGTATTAGCCAACGCAACGCGTTTCTCGGCTTATGTGGCATCTAAAGCCGCATTGGATGCGTTTAGTCGCTGTCTATCTGCAGAAGCGCATACACACAAAATTGCGATTACTTCGGTGTATATGCCATTGGTTCGTACCCCAATGATCGCACCAACCAAAATTTATAAGTACGTGCCCACCCTTTCACCTGAGCAAGCGGCAGATTTAATTGCTTATGCGATTGTGAAACGTCCGAAGAAAATTGCGACACATTTGGGTCGTTTGGCTTCAATCACTTATGCGATTGCACCAGACATTAACAACAAACTCATGTCGATTGGTTATAACTTATTCCCAAGCTCTACCGCGTCTGTGGGCGAGCAGCAAAAACTGAACTGGGTACAAAAAGCGTATGCGCGCTTGTTCCCAGGTGAACACTGGTAATTTATACACAATTCAAGTTTTGCTTTAGGCGACCTACGGGTCGCCTATTTGTTTTTACAGCTTAGGTTGAACAGCGCACAACAATACAACATCACTTCAACAATTTTTAAATTGTGCAGCCGCAACTTTTCATGTGATTTTAATATTGGTTTAAGAAATAGCATTCAAAATGACATTACAATAATGAAAGGTACAACACATGAAAACTCTGTATCTGTTTAAGCTATTTTGTTTTTCTGCTGCGGGCTTAAGTTTTTATCACTTATATACTGAGCTGATGCACAATCCTATAAATATTTTCCAAGTGATTACTTTGGCAGGTTTAATTGTGGTGCTATCGGAGCTCGGCTATCGCAGTCGACTTACAACTTCTGTTCCTGCAAGCTCTGCAACACAAGCAGATGCTCCAACAGACTATGCTTATCTGTGTTCTAAATTGGCAGCAAGCAGTATTGCTACCTGTTTTATTGTGCAAAGCTGGATGGCTTAAAACAATTCCTCCAACAATCTAAACCACCACGTGTAATCCGACAAAACATTCAATTGATGGATTGTTTTATGCTATAACACAGCTGTTTTAAGTCGTTTGAATGAATTATGCGAGCCCTAGCCCTCATTTTACAATATGGCTGTTTTGCCTTTGCCTTGTTTCTGAGTTATCAGGTTGCAACGGCGCTTTATCAGCAAGAATATGAACTTTTAGAGGTTGTTGCCGATGTCGGCACGATTTTAATTTGTATTGATTTGGGCGTATTTTTATTTAGCAGCAAAGCCTCACAAGGTTTAAATCTTCAGGAATATGCTCGCCAACTTGAAGCACCACCATCAAAACTAGTCGCAGTGACTCGTAAACTTGGACATTTGGGAATTATGCTGATTTTGGTGAGTTGGATTGTACCGTTGATTTAAAATCCATCAAAAAATCTGTATATAAAAATGTTCCTGCAAAACAAAAAGCTCCCGAATTTCGGGAGCTTTTTGTTTGCGTAATTAAAACTTACTTCGAACCTTTAATCCCTGCTTGTAACAACAATGCGCCTAAACCACCAATTTTATTTTCTTGTGGTTTAGCGGCTTGTGGTTTTTTCACTTGTGAACGGTCTGACTGAGGACGTGACTGCTGTGGACGTTTCGCCTGTGGCTTACGCTCTGTACGTTGCTCTTGATCACGACGTGGCGCACGCGCCGCTTTTGCAGGTGCAGCCGAACCTTCAGGACGCATCGATAAATTCACGCGGTTACGTTCTACATCAACCTGTAACACACGCACTTGCACGATTTGACCTGGTTTCACCACTTTATGCGGGTCGGCCACAAATTCATTGGCCAACTCAGAAATATGCACCAAACCATCCTGATGCACGCCAACATCTACAAATGCACCAAAGTTCGTCACATTGGTCACCACACCTTCAAGCTGCATGCCTTCAGTCAACTGTGCCACTTCAGTAATATCTTCACGGAATTTAGCCGTACGGAATTCAGGACGTGGGTCACGACCTGGTTTTTCCAATTCAGACAAAACATCCTGAATAGTTGGTAAGCCGACTTGCTCATCCACAAATTCTTCAGCATTCACCGAACGGATAATTTCAGTATTACCAATAATATCTTTAACCGTGGTCGCTTTGGCAGCCACAATTTTTTCTACTAAACCATAAGATTCAGGGTGCACTGCAGAAGCATCCAAAGGCTCAGAACCTGCCTGAATACGTAAGAAACCTGCTGCTTGTTCAAAAGTACGTTCGCCTAAACGCGGTACGTTTTTCAAAGCTTGGCGATTGTCAAAACGACCATGTTCTTTACGGTATTCAACAATTTGCTGTGCAATGGCTTTATTCAAACCTGCGATATAACCCAAAATTGCTGAAGATGCCGTGTTGACATCGACACCGACCGAGTTCACACAGTCTTCTACCACAGCTTCTAAGGTTTTTGCTAAACCTGCCTGATTCACGTCATGTTGATACTGACCCACACCGATTGATTTTGGATCAATTTTTACCAACTCTGCCAATGGGTCTTGCAAACGACGTGCAATCGACACTGCACCACGAATCGACACATCTAGTTCTGGCAACTCTTGCGATGCCAATTCAGAAGCTGAATACACAGATGCACCCGCTTCAGATACAGACACACGTGTTAATTTCAAGTCACTGTGCGCCGCCATCATTTCTGCCACAACCGCTTCAGTTTCACGGCTTGCAGTCCCGTTACCAATCGCGATTAAATCAACATTGTGCTCACGGCATAAACGAGCAAGTTCTTCAATCGCGCCTGCTTTGTCTTCTTTAGGTGCAAATGGATAAACCGTGCTATGTGCAACCACATCGCCAGATTGGTTCACCACAGCCAGTTTGACACCTGTACGGATACCAGGGTCTACACCCAGCGTACAACGTGCGCCTGCAGGTGCAGAAAGCAATAAATGACGCAAGTTTTCTGCAAAGACATCCATCGCTTCAGCTTCAGCAGCCAAACGCTTTTCAGTCAATAATGAATGTTCGATTTGTGGACGCACTTTGCCCAACCAGAACAATTTTGCCGTTTGCTTTAAAAAGTCCTGACGTGCTTGCGGCTGAATCTGATCTAAATTGTATTCAGTTTCAATACGTGCCAAAGGCGCACTGTCTTCACCATCAACTTTTAAGCCCAAGACGTTTTCTTGGCGACCACGCAACATCGCCAATAGACGATGTGATGGTACTTTGTTGAGGTTTTCTGAAAAATCGAAGTAATCACGGAATTTTTTGCCCACTTCTTTTTTCTCTTCAGAAGCAACCAAGCTTTTTAATACCGCTGTTTTGGCAAAAATTTCTTTTAATTCTGTGGTTAAGGCAATATTTTGTGCCCATTCATCAATCAGAATGTGTTGTACCGCATCTAGCTGACTGTCTGCATCAGGATAGTCTGCATGACTAAAGCCTGCTAAAGCTTCGCTTGGCTCAACCTGTTCTGCAAAAATTTGCGCTGCAATTGAGCCTAAACCTGCTTCTTTAGCTTTAAACGATTTACTGGTGCGTTTTGGACGGTAAGGCGCGTAAATTTCTTCTAAAGCATTTTTGGTTTCAGCAGCGTTAACCCGTGCCAATAAATCATCAGATAATTTATCTTGTTCTTTGAGTGATTCTATTACTTTTTCGCGACGCTCATATAAATCACGTAAATACGATAAACGTGTATCGAGCTGACGTAGCTGCGTGTCATCTAAACCTTGCGTCACTTCTTTACGGTAACGTGCAATAAATGGAACGCTAGCACCTTCATCAATAAGTTTGATGGCAGCTTCTACTTGATTTGGTCGTACGGCAAGTTCTTTTGCTAACTGCTGAACTAAGTCAGTCATCGTGTGTGATCCTACAAGGATAAGTACTAAAAGCCATGATTATAAAGACCAAGACTATAAAATCCACAATTGTTTTATGAATTTTATAAATGGTGGTTTTTTGGCGATTTTTGCCAATTCGGCTAAATTTTATAAATCTAAATAAAATTCAGGCTTATGTTAGACTCAAACGGACAAATATGTCAGTTTTTCGCATGGGAATGCTGTATATATTTGGTATCTATGTCTTGATTTTATCTGCAATATTTGTTGCTTTAGAGCATAGGCAATAGATACCAATGAATCGTATACTCAAAGCCAACTCAACTTTTTGTTTACGATGACAATAAAGAATAAAGGAGCACATCATGAGTTTAGTTGTACCTGCTGAAAAAACAGATACCGTACACAGCGAAACTGACCGCGTTGAACGCATTCTCGTTGTCGATGATGATGTGCGTTTACGTACCCTGTTACAGCGTTTCTTGGAAGATAAGGGCTTTGTGGTCAAAACTGCCCACGATGCGACACAAATGGATCGTTTGTTACAGCGTGAACTGTTCTCTTTAATCGTGCTTGATTTTATGCTGCCTGTTGAAGATGGTTTAAGTATTTGCCGTCGTTTACGTCAATCTAACATCGACACGCCAATTATTATGCTGACGGCTCGCGGCAGTGACTCTGACCGTATTGCAGGACTTGAAGCAGGTGCAGATGATTATTTACCAAAACCGTTTAATCCAAATGAGCTGTTAGCGCGTATTCGTGCTGTATTGCGTCGTCAAGTGCGCGAGGTACCAGGTGCACCAAGTCAGCAAATGGAAGTGGTTGGTTTTGGCCCATGGTCACTAGATTTATCGACCCGTACTTTGACACGTGAAGGTCAGGTCGTGACCCTAACTACAGGTGAATTTGCAGTACTCAAAGCGTTGGTACAACATCCTCGTGAGCCTTTAACCCGTGACAAGTTAATGAATTTGGCGCGTGGTCGTGAATGGGGTGCGATGGAGCGTTCGATTGATGTTCAGGTTTCACGTTTACGTCGTTTAATTGAAGAAAACCCTGCCCGTGCACGTTATATTCAAACGGTTTGGGGTGTCGGTTATGTATTTGTTCCAGATGGTGCGGAATAAGTTGAAAATGATGTGAGGCTTCAGCCTCACATCTTCATGCAATGATCAACATTTATGCACACCGATCATTGTGCTAGATTTAAAGAACAGACATTCCAATAACAAGTATATTCATCATAAAATTTCACTTACTAAATTCGCTTTACAACCTCTGCCACAGGACAAGATGTGAAACTCGAACCCATCGACCCACAAGAATTTACCGACTATGTGGCGTATTCTGAAAAGAAACGTACCCGCTGGGAGCGTTTTCTGGACAAAATCAAACCACGCTCTGCAGCCATGCGCACCACGGTACTGGTGGTTTTTGTGGTGTTGTTTAGCCTGTTTATGTCGTTGTGGTTCTTTTGGCGCACCTTGTATTTACCTGAAATTCAACAACACGCCCGCTATTTAGCGGTTGAACTGGAAATTTTAAACAATCCAGATTTGCGCATTTTTCACAATGAAGCCGAAGTCGATGTCGATGCGTGGCTTAAAAATCGGGTCGGCATTGAATATGTAACCGATCCACGTGAGTTTCCTAATGTACGGGAAAAAGTCATTGCAGAGTTTTTTACCCAACAAATAGAAAAGAAACTGGCAACTGAATTAAAAATGCAGGATGTCACGGTCTATTTCCAGTTCAAACCAAGCCCGCGTATTTGGATTCAAACCCCAGAAATGAATGGCAACTGGGTACGTGAACCCCTTAAAACCTATGCCAACTACAGCCCTGAACTGGTCTTTGGCTGGCTTTTGGGTATTCCGCTTTTTGCTGCAGCGATTATTTTAACTCTAGTACGTCAGCTGAATCGTCCTTTGCGTCGTCTGCAAAATGCCGCCAATAGCTACAGTAAAACAGGCAAAGCACCTTATTTAGAAACCAATCACGGTCCGCAGGAAATTCGTGAGGTCAACCAAGCCTTTAATCACATGATTTATACCTTGGAACAGACTGAACGTGACCGTCGTATCATGTTGGCAGGTATTTCACACGACCTGCGCACGCCACTGACACGGATTCGTTTAAGTGCCGAAATGATGCCCGATGATGATTTTTTAAAAGAAGGCTTAATTTACGATGTAGAAGATATGGATGCGATTTTAAATCAATTCATTTCTTATATGCGTGATGGTTCCGATGAAGAATTACAAGAAACCGATTTAAATGTTTTGCTGCAGGAATTGATTATTCAATTTAAACCGTTGGATATTCGCTTTAACGCACAAGAATTACCTTTAATTCAGGCGCGCAGTTTGTCGCTGAAACGTCTGATTGGCAACCTGATTAATAACTCGAAACGCTATGGTGCAGAGCCAATTGAGTTGTCTGCAGAAGTGCTGGATGAACACATTCGGATTAGCGTGGCAGACAACGGTACAGGCATTCCAGAAGACCAAATTGCCGATTTAATGCAGCCTTTTGTACGCGGCAATGAAGCACGTACTGTACAAGGCAGTGGCTTAGGTTTGGCAATTGTAAAACGTATTGTCGATATTCATCAGGGCGAGCTCACCATTCAAAACCGTGAACACGGTGGTCTTGAAGCCATCATTACCCTGCCGTTACAACCTGAAATCGTTGAAGAAAAAAATAATGTTGGCACGCTGGAAAAAATCAAACAAAGTTTGAGTGAACACTTCTAAACGGCTGACGCTTTTGATCTCTATCTGGCTTGCTATATACCAATTTCAGACCAACAGCAAATCGGATGGACGATCAAAGTAAAAAATTCAGATGGTGCATATCAAAATTGTATAAAAATATATCAAACAAATTGTAATATTTACCTTTTGATATATAAATAAACGATTAAATTCAATTATTTATGTATTATTTTATATTTTTATACCACCATTTAGGCAAAAAATTAGACCTTAGCCTAACACCTATGCAAAATACCTTTTTTGATCGGTACAATCGGTATCAGTCTAGTATTTTACGAGAGTTCGCCATGTCTTTAGATCGCATCCGTTTAGCCTCCCTCCACGACAAAGTAATCAGCGCAGAACAAGCTGCTGAATTCGTTCAAGATGGTATGACCGTAGGTATGAGTGGCTTTACTCGTGCGGGTGAAGCAAAAGCTGTTCCACTTGCATTGGTGGCACGCGCTAAAACCAATCCTTTAAAAATTGACTTAATTACTGGGGCAAGTCTTGGTAATGATTTAGACAAGCAATTGACTGAAGCAGGTGTTTTGGCTCGTCGTATGCCGTTCCAAGTAGACAACACTTTGCGTAAAGCAATTAACCAAGGTCAAGTTATGTTCATTGACCAACACTTGTCTGAAACTGTTGAGCAAATGCGTAACAATACGCTAAAACGCCCAGACATCGCGATTGTTGAAGCAGTTGCAATTACTGAAGACAGCCTAATTATTCCAACAACTTCTGTAGGTAACTCTGCAAGCTTTGTTGAATATGCAGATAAAGTCATTATCGAAATCAACACCACTGTAAGCACAGAATTTGAAGGCCTACACGACATTTATATTCCTGAAGCACGTCCAACACGTGGTCCAGTGCCATTAACTCACGTTGAACAACGTATTGGAACCAAAGGTATTCAGTTAGACCCTGCAAAAGTTGTGGGTATTGTATTTAACGATACCTTGCTTGACTCTCCATCTAACGTGACCGATCCAGATGACGAAACTCAAGCAATTGCAGATCACTTGATCGCATTCTTTGAAAACGAAGTAGCACAAGGTCGTTTACCGAAAAACTTGGCACCTTTACAAGCAGGTATCGGTTCAATTGCAAATGCAGTATTAACAGGCTTCAAACACTCTAACTTTGAAGACTTGGTGATGTACTCAGAAGTACTCCAAGACTGTACGTTTGAATTGATTGATGCAGGCAAAATGAAGTTCGCTTCTGGCTGTTCAATGACTTTGTCTGAAAAATGTGGCGATCGCGTATTTGGTAATCTTGCACACTACAAAGACAAATTCATTTTACGTCCACAAGAAATCTCTAACTTCCCTGAGTTAGTACGTCGTTTAGGCATCATTGGCATTAACACTGCACTTGAGTTTGATATTTACGGTAACGTGAACTCAACCCACGTATGCGGTACCAAAATGATGAACGGTATTGGTGGTTCAGGTGACTTCGCGCGTAACGCACACTTGGCGATTTTCGTGACTAAATCAATTGCGAAAGGCGGTGACATTTCATCTATCGTTCCAATGGCTGCGCACGTAGACCACAACGAACACGACGTTGACATTTTGGTTACTGAGCAAGGTTTAGCAGATTTACGCGGTCTTGCACCACGTGAACGCGCTCGTGCGATTATCGACAACTGTGTACACCCAATGTACCGCAATGCATTGAATGATTACTTTGAGCGTGCATGTGCAAAAGGTGGTCACACTCCTCACCTACTTCGTGAAGCATTATCTTGGCATGCAAACTTCGAAGAACACGGTCACATGTTGACTCCTGCACAACAAGAATCTGCGCAACCAGCATAATTCGCGTGCAATAAAAAAACGCCCTGATTTTTCAGGGCGTTTTTTTATGTCTTAAGTTTTTATGTCTTAGATTGTCACAAGGTCATTTGCGACAACGCACTCCATTTTACTCAAATGCCAAAGCTTTAAATTCATCTATAAAATGCTGCCCTAACTGGCGTAAACCATCCACACTGAGTGTGGTTTCAATCACACCCAAAGACACCACATCACGTTGAATTTGCAGCACAGTTTGACCTTGCGGGTTGATATAAAAACGAGAACCCAAAGTTGCAAATTTGCTTGCTAAGTCTAGGTTTTGTTCAGCTCGAACTTGATTCACCACATCTTGCGCGGTAAAACGGTATTGATCATGCAGCAAATTTAAGCTGTTGGATTGCCCATATTCTGCACTTAATGCACAATCATCCAAGACCTGTAAAGGCTGATCAAGATTGGCAAAAGCAGTCGCAGGGAGACTCAGCGCAAGACTGAATAAAATAGGGAGAGAAAATTTTAACATTGGACACCTCGCACATAGGTAAATTACACCTGTGGAGAAACATCCTTTTTTCACCAACTTATATTTTAAGTTCAAAAATCACTCAATACATTGACTTTTTATACCAAGCGACCTAAACGCAGCAAAACTGGAAACTGAATTTCCAAGCCCTGAGCAGGTTGCTGCTGCAACAATTGTTGTAATTCAAGCAAGGGCGTATCAGTATGTTGCTTTAAATAATGCTGCAGTCCCGACCAAGTGTTTAAATAATTCAGCAATTGTGCTGCCGACCAACGATATTTCAGGCAAAGTTCGGGTGTCACGATTTCTTGAAATGGGAAAGGAATCGTGCGATATAAGTCATCAATATAACGACGTTCAGCATCCCAACAACCTTTTAAGGTCTGAAAATACAAGCGTTGAATTGCGGTATTCACCTCAGGATCTACAGCTTGAATCAGACCGTAGCCCACCGCAGCAAATATTCCACTCGGTTTTAGCACCCGATGCACTTCGGCATAAAAGGCATCAAACTTGAACCAGTGAATCGCTTGTGCAACGGTAATTAAATCCACACTCGCATCTGCCAATCCGCTGTCTTGCGCCAAGCAGATACGATAACTCACATTTGCCCACTGCGGTGCCAAATCCAACTGTGCTTGACTTAAATCTGTGGCTAAAATCTGCTGAAAATGTGGTACCAATAACTGGGTAAACTGCCCCGAACCGGCACCACAATCCCAGGCAAAAGTTCGTTCAGGTACATGCTTTAAAATTTCCTGGACAATTTCTGCAGAATAAGCCGGACGGGCCTGTTTATAGCGCAAGCTGTCATCAGAAAACAGATCTTTCATTTAACGATGCTCATAATATTTATAAATTTAATCAATGACCTGATCAATTCTAAAACTGGTCTGGGCAATGAGCACCCGCTGATCATTCAATTGATAATATTTAACATCGTATGGAGCCAATTTCCAGCTCTGGGCAGGATTAAAACTGACCCGGTGGTTCCCGACTGGCTGAGCATATAACGGAGTAATGATCTCTGAAGAACATGACTAGCTCACAGGCTGAAAACAGCCCCAATTTTCAACTGCGCAGGCATTTGCCACTTTCTCGCGGCGGCAAATATAGGCTTCGCTGGCAAAGCTAAGGATTTTTTCAAAAGAAAAATGATTACTTTTTCGGTGTCGGTAGCTCAGGTACAGAAAAATTATTTATAGAAGGTTCAATCGTACCAATGCTGACATTTTTCAGGTCGAGCTGTATATGCATATCACGATCGATGGGCTGCATACTGTTGCTATTGCTACGATCAATATGCTGCATACTGTTGCTACGGTTTATACCAAAGGGTTGCAACATAATATACAAGCCTTGTGTAGGATCACTCGACTGTAAACCCTGAGCAATACTCAATACATACTGTTGTAGAAAGGGCGATAACGAATTTAGGTCGGGTTGTGCTTGTAAGGGCTGAATTTCCAGATTGGCAACCACATAGCTGTCGATCATAAAGTTTTGTGCTTCACGTGAATTACGAATAACTTGATGCTGTAAAGCACGGAGATTTTTTTCATCATTCTGATACGGCACAATCCCGGTTTCTGTACGTAACTCTGGCTCGGCCAGTACGTGCAGGGTGGGTAAGGTCACCGCGTCATCCGCGTCATCCGCGTGGACCATCATGCTCCATGGACAGCCCAATATCAGCAGCAAAGGATATATTTTTATAAATTTCATAAACTTGTCTCGCAACGTAATTTCAGGACAATGCAGTTTTACACCATGCAAGAAAAAAATTTTTCACTGCAACCGTATACGTTTTATAGCCTACCTGAAAATCAATTTTGGCTCACCTTGACTCGGATAAACGGTCTTTTTCACTTTCTTAAATCTATTATGGGTATGCAATTTTTCTTGGAATTTTAATGCGCTTTGCATGTAATTATAATTCTCTATGACCAACCTAGAGGCGAAAAAAAAACCTCAAACAGTGTTTGAGGCTTTTTGAATATGGTGGCGAGACCCAGGATCGAACTGGGGACACACGGATTTTCAATCCGTTGCTCTACCGACTGAGCTATCACGCCAATGCCGTGTATTAAGCCGTATCTCGGCTGAATAGTCAATAAAAATCATCACTTTTTTATTTGATCGCATAAATTTTATGCAAAAAAAATCCCTGATGGGATCAGGGATTGAAAACGTTTAACCGTTTTGAATATGGTGGCGAGACCCAGGATCGAACTGGGGACACACGGATTTTCAATCCGTTGCTCTACCGACTGAGCTATCACGCCAATGACGCGTATTAAACAGTTTCAGCTGTAAATCGTCAATAGTCTTTTTCGCTTTTCAGTGCAAATGTTTACTTTTACAGCAACCTCATTCTATTTCTGCTGAAATATCACCCAAAAATTTAAAAATGAGTTCTTTTCCAATTAAATTTTGACAAACTTCCGATACGCGAATGTGGGGCACGGATGCCCCACGTTACCCATCACGACAAGGATGTCGTGTATGGGTAACAAAAGACTTTTGCCTACTTTGGGTCTTGCCAAAGTAGGAAGATGCCTACGCAAAGCTATTTAAACCTTAGCTAAAAATTGTGGCTGTGCAAGCACAAAAAACAATATAGGATTTAGTTGACATCCTCCCCGACCTAAAGGACGGAGATTCCTACTGCTAGACGCTCATGTCCGAGCGCAAGAATATTCAGTGCGGAATTTACATCCCGATCATGGAGCGTACCACACTCCACACACTGCCATTCTCTTATTCCAAGTCCTGCTCTACCTTCCGGACTACTGGAGCGTGAGCCACAGCACGAACAAGTTTGGGTGGTATAGGCTTCATTGACTTCTTCATAACATACCCCTGCGTTCTCGCATTTATACTTGAGCATGGTTCTTAGTGTTGTCCAACTGGCATCTAGCACTGATTTAGCCAATCTGGTTTGTGC
>NZ_VPEY01000011.1:0-94576 GCF_013416935.1 Acinetobacter sp. YH1901141
GAAAGTTGGGTGTATTTCTTCATTGTGTGCTTTCCAATTGCGAGTTGAAAAAGTCTAATGATTCTATGAATACACCTAACTTTTTCAACTAACTACAAATGTGTTGCACTTGGGATTTGAATCTGCGATTTCAATTGATAGTAATCAAATTATTCTTCTATTCTCTTTTGTTATGTTATAACATGTTGTTTTTGTTTTGGGCTGAGTGAAATAGTCATGGCGTTCCATAAGAATTTAATAACAGTTTCAATTTTTGCAGTACTTAGTCCAGCAGCATTTGCCAATACGGATGCTACCAATACACAACTGGAAACGATTCAGCTACAAGCACATCCTTTGGTACAAACTGCAGCAGATTTCGCTGTAGCAGATCATGTAATTGATCAGAAAACGTTGGCAGAGCGTAGCACCACTATTGGTGATGCAATGGCAGATGAGCTAGGTGTCTATTCTAACCAATATGGTTCAGGCTCTAGCCGACCTGTCATTCGTGGGCAAGATGGCCCACGTGTTAAAGTGCTGCAACATGCTTCAGAAACGGCAGATGTTTCTACACTTTCACCCGACCATGCGGTAACGGTAGATCCAATTTTAGCCAAGCAAGTTGAAATTATTCGTGGGCCATCAACCTTACTTTATAGTGCGGGTACCGTAGGTGGTTTGGTCAATGTCACTGACCAAAAAATTCCAACGCAAATGCCAAATAATGGTTTAGAAGGACAAGTCGGTCTGCGTTATAACACAGGCAGTGATGAAAAACTGGCCAGCGCAGGTGTGACCGCAGCAATTGGTGATCAGTTTGCGCTGCGTATAGAAGGTTCTAAGCGTAAGGCTAATGATTACATTACCCCAAACTATTGGGTAGAACATCATAATGATGAAGCAGGACATGACGACCATGATCACGGACATCATGACCCTGCACATGATCATGATGATGAAGGCACGCATTTTGATAAAGCACGTCGTGTAGAGAATACCTTTGCCGAAGGGCAAACGGTGAATATTGGTGGCTCATGGATACATGACCGTGGTTTTGTGGGCGTGTCATACAGTAACCGTCAGGATAAATATGGATTGCCAGGGCATGGTTCTCATGGTGATGAAGATGGCGATCATACACACGAACATACCGCTGGCCCATGGGTGGATTTAGAATCACATCGTTATGATTTGCGTACCGAGCTTGATCAGCCCTTTGCAGGCTTTGATAAACTGCGTGCGCATGCCAGTTTTACTGACTATGAACATGATGAAATTGAAGGTCATGAGGTTGTTAGTAATTTTAAAAACAAAGGTTATGATGCACGTTTGGAATTGGTGCACAAACCCGTTGCAGGTTGGGAAGGTGTATTTGGTACACAATATAGTCAACAACAATTAGATATTATTACTGCTGCCGCGCATGATCATGCTGAAGATGAACATGACGGACATGATCATGCCGTACTTATGCCAAATACGAAAACTGAAAAATATAGCTTATTTGGTTTAGAGCATAAACAATTTGGTGATGTACATGTTGAACTTGGTGCACGGGTTGAACATCAAAAAATTGATGTTGATGCTGATCTAAAAGACTATTCAGATACAGGTGTGTCTGCGTCTGCTGCAGCCAATTGGCAGTTTGCACCCAACTATAAATTGTCGCTTACAGGTTCACACCAGCAACGTTTACCGTTGGCACAAGAGTTATATGCGCAAGGTAAACACTACGCCACAAAAACTATTGAGCATGGTAATGTGAATCTGAGTCCAGAAAAATCGAATAATTTAGAGCTAGGTTTACACTATGAAGCCGACAAATTTGATTATTCGCTGCATGTTTACCATAACTGGTTTGACAACTATATTTATGGACAGGCTCAAGGGGCGAGAAATGAGGAAGGATTCTTAGAACTTGAATATACTCAAGACAAAGCCAAATTCTACGGTACAGAAGCCAAGTTAGGCTATCAGCTGAGCCCAGATTATAAACTCAGTGTGTTTGGTGATTATGTTCGTGGCGAAATAGATAACCAAAATGCACCACGTGTACCTGCAGGCCGTTTGGGAACTAAAGTAGATGCTAACTTTGCCGATGGTTGGTCGGGTATGGCGGAATACTATCGTGTATTTAAGCAAGACAAAATTGCAGCGTATGAACAAGAAACAGAAGGCTATAACATGGTCAATGTTGGCGTAGCTTATGCAGGAAACTATGCCAATAAACAAGATTACCGTGTGTATTTTAAAGCCAACAACTTGTTAGATGATGAAGTCTATTCACATGCATCTTTCTTGTCGCATATTCCACAAGTAGGTCGTAACTTTACTGTGGGCGTTGAATTTGGTTTCTAAAATACAATTTAAGCTTTATGGGATGTCTGCGTGAAAACACAGAAATCCTCTTGAAAATCCAAACAATAAAACCTAGTCTGAGCGCATCGGACTAGGTTTTTTGTTATGCGTATTTTTCAGCGAATTCATCAAAAATTGAATTGGTCGCCTCGGGCGTATGTGGGACTTATTATAAGTTTTCTGGCTTTAGGTTATTTGGCGTCTGCGACCTACCACAGCTTAAAACCATTGCCCGAAGGGCTGAATTACACTGGAAAGTTACGTCATGCGCCTATTAAATTTATTGCCGATCAGACCTATATCGACGCGCAAGGTGTTCAGCAACAACAGCATCAAATTTTTAATGAAATTTTAGAGCTGGTTGATGCAGCACAAAGCACCATTGTATTGGATATGTTCTTGTTTAATCCTGAAGTGGGAACATCTAAACAGCAGCATCAACCACTGACACAGCAACTCACCGATGCTTTAATTCATAAACGTCAGCTGCAGCCAAATATTGAAATCAAAGTCATTACTGATCCCATTAATTCGGTATATGGTGGCATTGCACCTGAACATTATCGTCAATTGCGTCAGGCAGGTATTGATGTGATTGAAACAGATTTAACCCCGCTGCGCGCATCGAATCCGCTGTGGTCGGGGTTTTGGTATCTCTGCTGTCAGGGCATTCCAAATAATGCCGAAAAGGGTTGGCTACCCAGTCCTTTCGGTAAAGATAAAATTACCTTGCGCAGTTATTTCAGCTTGTTCAATTTTAAAGCTAATCATCGTAAAACCATGGTGGTCGATACCGCCGAAGGCTGGAAAGCATTGGTCACGTCGTTTAATCCACATGATGGCAGTTCACGTCATTCTAACAGCGCGTTATTGGTGACGGGCAATACTGCAGTAGATGTGTTGCAAACAGAACAAGCCGTCGCGCGTATGTCGCAGGGTAATCTGTCTGGGGTGATTGTGGGGGAGTTTGAGGCAGATTCGTCTTATCCTCAAGTGCAAGTCATCACTGAACAAGCCATTTTAGAGGCCAGTTTGACACTGATTCGGCAGACCAAAGCGCAAGAACATCTGGATTTGGCAATGTTCTATTTATCGGAGCGACAAATCATCAAGGCACTGATTGCTGCACAACAACGTGGTGTACAGGTACGGGTGTTGTTAGATCCGAATAAAGATGCTTTTGGACGTGAAAAAAATGGCATTCCAAACCGACAAGTAGCGGCAGAATTACATGCTGCAGGGGTGAAGATACGTTGGTGTAATACCCAAGGCGAGCAATGCCACAATAAAATGCTGATGAAATCGAATGCCACACAGGCTGAGTTGATTTTAGGTTCTGCTAATTTCACCGCACGTAATTTAAAAAACTATAATTTAGAAAGCAACTTGCGTGTGGTCGGACAGGTGCAAGACCCTGTATTTCAGGATGCTCAACACTATTTTAATACCGCATGGTCAAACCTTGAGGGTAAAAATATGAGTGTGGATTATGCGGTTTATGCCGATGAGTCGAAGTGGAAATATGCGCTGTATCGCTTTATGGAATGGAGTGGTTTATCGACCTTTTGATTTTTTAATTGTATGCCTTGAACTCAAAAATCCCTCTTATTGAAAGAGGGATTTTTTTGAGCCGAATATTACTTTACAGGATTTGGCGGCACCATTTCATCCAAATCTTTATCACTCATTTGATCTAACTCGGCAATATCGGTTTTGATTTTCCATTGTGCTTCATCATCCACAGGATTCGGTAAACGCGCTTCTAACCAATCACAAACCACATCTGGGCTAAATTCTGGATGGTTGCATTGAATTACCCACGATAAAAAATCTTTGGCTTCACCATTCATATACGGTGGCGGTGAAACAGGTAAGAATTGAGTCGGCAAGCGCTCATCTCTGGAAATATAATTCAGCACATGTCCCAATTCCTGCACAGTTTGCCATGCTAACGGATGTTCTACATCAATTTGAAATTTGAACCACCATGCATGCTGACCGTCTGAACCATAAGCGTCTACACGGGCTTGCTGTACACTCGGAACTTTGCAGAAAAACTGATGAAGGCGGTCAAAATTTAATTCAGGCACGAGGTTTCATCCAATTTCAAAAAAAATGTATCTTAGCATAGGGGCTATAGATATTTCATAAATGGCGAGCCGTGTCGGTGAAATCTGCGGAGACGAAAGTTTAAAATTGCTGATTTTTTATTCATTGTTTATCCTTAATTTGAGCTTAGAATAAAAATATGAAAATAGGAGTGCTAGATATGAAAGTGGCGATTTTAACTGCATTGAGTGGCATGCTATTTTTAGGTGTGTCGATGCAGAGCTTGGCCGAAACCAATCGTTGGGCAGGATATACAGGCGTCAATACACAGCGTGATCAGCATCGTCCTTATTCGCCACAACATCGTCCTGCTTATCCGCAGCATCGACCTTATCATTCACAGCAACCCTATTCCTATCCACCACATTATCCATACCATCAACGACCTGTGCCGCAGTGGGGGCAGCCCACGATTCGTAGTGGCATCAATATTCAATACAATGCGCCAAGTACTGTGCAATATAACCACCAAAGTTACAGTTGGGTAAATGGTGAGCCAAGTAGCGCACATATTGAAAGTTCGACCTATCGTGTGGTGACCGACTGGCAGCACTTGGGTTTACCTGCTCCGCCACGAGGCATGTATTGGATTTTTGAACATGGGCGTTATGTGTTGGTGGCAAATCGTTGAGAAAAAAGTGAAATCATAGACATCAATGCTTCTAGATATTGAGTATCTAGAAGCATTTTTTTGACCTATTTTAGATTTTTACGCCAATTCATCATCTTCTGGGCGAGGGGTTTTGCCTTGTGCTAAAGGCTTTTCACTGTGCTTGTCTCGAATAACGGAAGGGTAATGCCAAGATGCAAAACGCACCACTAAAATTGCAGCGGCTAAAATTAAAATTGAACCAGTAATAATCACTAAATCGAGATCAGCTTTATGGTCGTGTTGAATATCTGAAATTAGCAAACGGGTTAGTGCGGTAATGGCAATATAAATTAAAAAACGTACAGGCATGTGATTGGTTTTAAAATAAATACCAACCATTGCTCCTAGTTCTAAATAGATAAAAAGCAATAAGATGTCATCAATAGTGGCATATTGTTTGATGGTGAAAATATCAATTACCGTATGTCCAGCAGACCAAATGACCATACAGCCAATGATAAAGAGCGCAAGATAATGAAAACTTTCTACAGCCCAATTGCCATATTTGTCTAATAGGCTTTCAACTGCTTGAATATTTTTATCTATTTTTGAACGACGTACTGCCATTTTCACCTCCTGTTTAAGTATGGATATTCAGACTTCAACAAAGGTGATGCAAATTTCATGCACAATTTAGAATAGGGATATAAAATTTAGTACAAAAAAACGCCTGATGATTCAGGCGTTTTTGCGATAATGTATTAATTAAGACTGGTTAGTGAAGTAATCTTCACTGAAGTTCATCACCACTTCTGCACCCGCTTTCACTTTGGTAATGCGTAAAGCCAGTTCTGGCAAAATACGTTGTACAAAGTACAGTGCCAATGACAATTTGTTTTGATAGAACTCACCCTCTTTTTGCTTGGCTGCATTGGCAATGCGCGCAAACATATATGAGAAGCTGAGCAAACCTACCGCATGTAAATAATCAACCGCTGCTGCGTTCGGGAAATCTACATTTTCTTTGGCTGCATTTAAAACGTATTGAGTCACGGATTCAACTTCAGTCGCTGCATCTAAAGTTGCATCTTTAATGAAGTTGAGGTCTGCATCTAAACCATTGGTGAAATCACGGATTTCTGCAATGTATTCTGCAATAAATTCGCCATTACATTTAATGGTTTTACGACCAATCAAGTCTTGCGATTGTACGCCGTTGGTGCCTTCATAAATTTGGGCGATACGTAAATCACGAACACATTGCTCCATACCCCATTCACGGATATAACCATGACCACCGAAGACCATTTGTGAATCAATTACAGCGTTAAATGCAGTATCGGTTAAGTAGGCTTTGGCAATTGGAGTTAACAATGCAACACGGTCATTGGCTTTTTTCACAACTTCTGCATCGGTAGAGAATTTAGTGATATCCAATTGTTGACCCACATATACCGCAAATGCACGCGAAGCTTCATTATTGGCACGTGCATTAAGTAACATACGACGTACATCGCCATGTACCAAAATGCTGTCTGCAGCTTTGTTTGGTGATTTTACACCCGATGCACTACGGCCTTGAATACGGTCAGTCGCATATTGTGCAGCATTTTGATAGGCAAATTCTGATGCGCCTAAACCTTGAATCCCCATAGACAGGCGTTCGTAGTTCATCATGATGAACATGGCAGCCAAGCCTTCGTTTTCTTTACCCACTAAGTAGCCTTTGGCACCATCAAAGTTCATCACACATGTTGCAGAGGCTTTAATGCCCATTTTGTGTTCGATTGAACCTGGGCCTACAGGGTTACGTTCGCCCAATGAACCATCTTCATTCACCAGGAATTTTGGCACGATGAATAAAGAAATACCGCGTGAACCTGCAGGAGCGTCTGGTGTTTTCGCTAAAACTAAGTGAATGATGTTTTCTGCGAGGTCGTGATCACCACCTGTAATGAAGATCTTAGTACCTGTAATGTTATAAGTACCATCTTCGTTGCGTTCAGCTTTAGTTTTAATAATCCCTAAATCTGTACCTGCATGCGGTTCAGTTAAGCACATGGTGCCTGACCATTCGCCAGAGTAGATTTTAGGTAAATACGTTTCTTTCTGTTCTTGTGATGCATAACTGCTTAACGCCATGCCTGCACCGACAGATAGCAGTGGATACAACATGAAGGATGGGTTGGTGGCAAACAGCATTTCATCTGACAATACTGTCAGCATTTTTGGCATGCCTTGACCACCCCATTCTTCATCTGCGCCTAAACCAATCCAGCCGCCTTCGGCATATTGTTTAAATGCTTCTTTAAATCCAGCAGGTGTGGTGACTTCGCCATTGTTATAGGTCGCGCCTTCTTCATCACCGCTACGGTTAATAGGCAACGTCACATTTTGGGCAAATTTTGCCATTTCTTCCAAAATTGCTTCAGCCGTTGCAGCATCAAGGTGAGCGAGGTTTTCATTGTTTTGCCAGAATTGTTCTGCATTGAATACATCATTTAAGATGAATTTCATATCGGCAAGTGGGGCATTATAAATTGGCATGTGAGTTCACCTGTTTATTGTTTGAATCTTGATTCGTTGAGTTCAGTGTAATCTACAATTGTGAATGTTGTAGACCACTAAAGCGAAAGAATGCTTTATTTATAAAGAAAAAGGACTGTCAATGCTATGACCGTCCTTTCTCAATTTCTGTACTCAAGAGTACAACATTTTGAATATCCCGCTAAATATGTTCAATATTTAGCGAGTTTCAATTTTCGCTTAGAAAGCAAAGTGTTCAGCATCTAATGCAAATAGTGGCTCTACACCTGTTGCAATCACGTCTACGTGTGAGCGAACACGTGGCAAGATTTTCTTGAAGTAGAAACGTGCAGTCGTCACTTTAGCATTGTAGAAGTCTACATCGGTTGTGCCTGCTGCAAGTGCTTCTTGAGCGACCAATGCCATACGTGCCCATAGGTAAGCTAGTGTTACATAACCAGAGAAGTACATGTAGTCTACTGCTGCAGCACCTACTTCCTCAGGGTTTTGCATTGCACGCATACCAATTTGCATGGTCAAATCGCCCCATTCTTTATTGAGCGCTGCGAGCGGTTCAACAAATTCTTGCATTGCTGCGTTGTCTTTGTTGGCTTCTGCAAATTTATGGATGATTTTGGTGAAGTCTTTCAACATTGCACCTTGTGTACCCAAAACTTTACGACCTAACAAATCGATTGCTTGAATTTCAGTTGTACCTTCGTACAAGCATGAAATACGTGTATCACGCACAATTTGTTCCATGCCATGCTCAGAAATGAAGCCATGACCGCCGAAGACTTGCACACCATGTTTTGCAGATTCAGAACCTGTTTCAGTTAAGAATGCTTTTGCAATAGGCGTCAATAAAGACAAGATGTTGTCAGAGAACTTACGTTCTTCTTCAGTTGCACCTTGTTCAACGATATCTGCGTGTAGAGACAACAGATACACTAGTGCGCGACCACCTTCAGCAAACGCTTTTTGAGTCAATAGCATATTGCGTACAGCAGGATGCACAATAATTGGATCTGCTTCTTTTTCAGGAGCTTTCGGACCAGAAAGTGAGCGCATTGCTAAACGGTCTTTGGCATAAGTCAACGCACCTTGGAAAGAACCTTCAGATGCTGCAAGACCTTGTACCGCTGTACCGATACGTGCAGTGTTCATGAACGTGAACATGCAGTTTAGACCACGGTTTTCAGGGCCAATCAAGAAACCTTTCGCATTATCAAAGTTGATGACGCAAGTTGCATTGCCATGAATACCCATTTTGTGTTCGATTGAACCACAACGTACACCATTACGCTCCCCTAAAGAACCATCTGCATTCAGGTTGAACTTAGGAACGATGAACAGAGAAATACCTTTAGTTCCTTTAGGTGCACCAGGTAAACGTGCCAATACGATGTGCACGATATTCTCTGCCATGTCATGTTCACCAGCAGAGATAAAGATTTTCTCGCCCGAGATTGCATAGCTTCCGTCGGCCTGAGGTTCAGCTTTAGTACGGATAATACCCAAGTCAGAACCTGCATGAGATTCGGTTAAACACATGGTACCTGTCCACTCACCTGAAACAAGCTTTGGCAGATAGGTTGCTTTTTGTTCATCTGAACCGTGGTGTTCTAAAGTACGTACAGCACCATGAGAAAGACCTGGGTACATGCCCCATGCCCAGTTTGCTGTACCGACCATTTCTGAAATCACGTTTCCTAGAGAAACAGGTAGACCTTGACCGCCGTATTGTTCTTCAGCAGAAAGAGACGGGAAGCCAAGTTCGATATATTTTTGATACGCTTCTTTAAAGCCCGTTGGTGTAGTCACCACGCCATCATTCCAAGTACAACCTTCACGGTCACCGCTTTGGTTGATTGGAGAAAGTTCATTTTCACAGAAATCTGCTGCAGCTTCCAAATATTGGTCAACCAATTCACGGCTTACGTTTTCTTGGAATGCAGGTAATTTTGAATAGTGATCTTCGGCATTTAATAATTCATGCAAAACAAATTGCATATCACGTAAAGGCGCTTTGTATTGTGGCATATCGGTTTCCTCAATACTGGTTTGACCAGCGTTATATTTTAAATGGATTTCAGCGCATGCCTTATTAGACATGCCGTGTTGCATTGGTTGTAATCGTGCAACATCTTCTAATTCGGTACAAGCATTTGCATAGCATTTCTTGGTGACTGTAAAGTCAAAGATTTTTACCTTGAAATGGCTAAGTTGTTTGAGTGTAAATAGTTTTGCTGAATTTGAAATGATACAAATAGTCAAAACCGTAAAGAGATATGTCCAATAAAAAAGGCGCAATTTGCGCCTTTTTTATCTATTTATGCTTTTTAGAGTGGCTTAAGCAGCCTTATCCAGTGCTGAAACAGGTGCTTTAGGCTGGAAGTGAACGATACATTTGCCATCTATTGTTTGTATGCCGACTTTTAGCTGCACGGCTTTACCATCGGTTTGACCTTGGCAGGCTTTGGTCGCAGCTTGTTGACGCGCTTGACGTTCAGCTAAACGTTGATCGTATTGCTGGGTTAACTCAGCACGTTTCGCATCGGTTAGTGGTTCGCCACGATGCATATGCATGCCACGGAATTGACCACGATCGGCTTTATCGGCACGCATTGGGTGATGTTCACCACGTTTCATTTCATCACGGTTCGGTTTAAATGTAATCGCACATGTGCCTTCTAGTGTTTGCTCACCTGCTTTGACTTGGACTGCTGAACCCACCGCTTTGCCATCGCAGGCTTTTTTTATGTCTTGCATGACTTGTTTACGTTCAGTACGCATTTTTTCAAATTGTTTGCGTTGTTCAGGCGTCATGTGACGGTCTTTCTGATAATGACCATGCATATATTGCGACTGCTTCATATCTTTTGGTGCTTGGGTGGATTGACAGGCAGTCAACGCACCTACAGATAAAACGCTGGCAGTGGCTAAAGCAATTTTTGTCATCTTATTCATTCTAAATTCCCCCATACAAGAGCATGTGATTTTGGATGATTAAAGATTAAATAATAAAGATGTAGAAACAATGGAGAGTTTTTTCTAGCACTGTTGGTTACAATGCTCAAAATCGACAAAAAAAGCTGAGATTGCGCTTTTGAAAATTCGCCGTATACCCATCGCATTACGCCTGTTCTTAACAGTGCTGCTGACGACCTTTCTGATTACCACGGTCAGCTTGGGGGTATTGCATGTCAATATGCAGCGAAACTTCAGCAAATATGTGGCCGATGTCGAAATGCAAAAGCTGGACTTGCTCACTCAAAACTTGGCAGAAGTCTATGCGGTATATCACGATTGGGGCAATGCCATTCAGGCGCAAATTCTCCAAATTGAAGGTGAAGCTGCGCCCGATGATTATGACCGTTTATCGCGGTGGTGGTTGCGTCGTCAGTATGACATTGCTTTGCAGCAGCGTTATTTTCAGGAACACACCCTCGCCAATGTCAACTCAAGTGTAGTCGAGCCTGAGCCAGGCAAACGACAAGCCAATGCGGAAGAACTTCGCTGGTTAGAGCTGAATTTACCTTCACAATTTCAGCCATTTGAAGGTTTAGTATTTCCTTTGAGTGCCAATCAGAATGCTTTCCGTCCTGATCGTAAAAATGAAGGACACCAAAACGCGACAGAATCATCTGGAAAAAAACAATTTATTTCGATGCCTGACCGTTTAGGCTTGAGTTCACGCTTATCTTTATATGATGCACAGCGGCAATTTGTAGTGGGAGAGCCTGCTGAAACTCAAATTTCCTATCGTCCAATTATGGTCAATGAAAAAGTCGTGGGCTATTTGGGCTTAAAACCTGTGTTAGATCAGGAAGATGCTTTAAGTATTAACTTTTTTAGTAAACAAACTCGTTATTTATTATTGGTTTATGCTTTAAGTATTTTGGCGAGCTTGATTGCTGCATTGTTGTTGGCGACCTATTTTAAAAAGCCGATTCAGCGTTTATTAAATGGCACACGTGAATTAACCAAAGGCCATTATCAGCATCAGGTCAAGGTCAATCGTAATGATGAGTTGGGTGATTTATCTACCGAATTGAATCATTTGGCGGTGATTTTAGATCAACATGAAACTTCACGTCGTCAGTGGGTGGCAGATACTTCGCATGAATTAAAAACGCCATTGGCGGTGTTGCAGGCGCAAATTGAAGCCATGCAAGATGGTATCCGCAAAGCCACACCAGAGCATTTGGCTGCGATGATGCATCAGGTCAATAATCTGAAAAAACTGACACAGGATTTATCGGACTTGGCGCAAGCCGAAGCCATGCAGCTGAAATGCTATTTCTCGAGCATTGATCCATGGCAAGTGATTGAGCAGGAAATCGAAAGCTTTAAGCCGAAATTTGAACAGGCGCAGTTGGACTTGATCGTGTCGGGTGAAGGCACGCAATTACAATTGGATATAGACCGTTTTAAACAAATTATGCTCAACTTGCTCAGTAATAGTATTCGTTATACCGAAGCGGGTGGGCAGGTGCATATTCACACCAGTCAAAGTGCAACAGAATGGACAGTGTATGTAGATGACAGTCCGTTTGGTTTAAGTGATGAACAATTGGCACGTTTGGGTGAGCGTTTTTATCGTGCCGATGATTCACGTACACGTGCCACAGGCGGGACAGGTTTAGGTTTGGCCTTATCGGTCAAAATTGCCAAAGCATTGGGCGGAGAGTTAAGTTTTGCTCATTCACCATTGGGTGGTTTACGCTGCAAATTAAGCTTTCCAAAAACAATCAAATCTTGAAGGACTTTAAGGAATCGTGCATGAAACATATCTTGCTGGTTGAAGATGAAATTGAACTGGCCCAATTGGTACGAGATTATTTAGAAGCTGCTGGTTTTGAAGTCAGTATGTTTCATGATGGGCAAGAAGCTTATGACAGCTTTTTGCAGCGTAAACCAAGCCTGATGATTTTGGATTTGATGGTACCACGCATGGACGGCCTGACCATTTGCCGCAAAGTACGTGAACAGTCCGATGTGCCAATTATTATGGTCACCGCCCGAACAGAAGAAATTGATCGGGTGCTGGGTTTAAACATGGGGGCAGACGATTATGTTTGTAAGCCTTTTAGTCCAAAAGAATTGGTCGCGCGCGTGCAAGCGGTTTTGCGTCGCTTAGAACGCAAAGTTGAGCCTGAAAGCAATGATTTATTCCGCATGGATAAAGCGCAGCAGCGTATTTGGTATCAGCAAAAAACCTTGAATTTGACCCCGACCGAATTTCGTTTATTGGAATTGTTTTTAGAGCATGTGGGGCAGGTGTATTCAAGAGCGCAATTGCTAGATCATATTAACCCTGACAGTTTTGAAGTAGCTGACCGTGTGATTGATAGCCACATTAAAAACTTACGCCGTAAAATTTCTGACGCTGCCGAAACAGGTAATCGGCATGAATGGATTCAAGCAGTGTATGGTGTAGGCTATCGCTTTGAGTATCCAGAAGAGTAAGTCTCAGGTATAGAAAAAGCGAATCTTGGAAGATTCGCTTTTGTTTTCTTAGTTAGATATTATGTTGAAAAAGTGCAGAGCAAATAGCTTTAAAAAATTTTTATTGACTCAAGTTGCACTACGCAAAAGCTCAATCCGTTGTCTTTCTACTTTCTTTAATTTTGCGACTACCAGCTCATAAGAATTTAAGACCAAATCTTGCACCAGTTGTGCATCTAAGTCCTCATCTGCAAAAATTGAAATCCAGTGCTGTTTGTTCATGTGCCAACCTGTTCGGATATACGGATAAAAATCGCGTAGCATGGCACCATGTTCAGGCTGCACTTTTAGATTGATGATGGCATGACCATTTAAATACAAACTCAGCATAAACACTTTATCAACCACCTTATGCACCAAACAGCCATCGCCAAAAGGTTCGCTTAAGCTCACTTCAGGTAATTTTTCTGCGGTATTGGCAGCAAGTTGATGCAGTGATTTCTGTGTTTGTGCCATTCATCTTTACCTTAAAAGTTTATCCTGTGGATAACCACAGCTTTTTCCACAGAAAATGTGTATAACTTTGCTGGAATTCTAAACGTCCTTTGGCGAGTGCATCAGTATTAAGATGAACAACTCACCATCACTTCTGGCACATCACTTGGCAAAGGCGCTAAATCTTCAGGTGTTTCCAATGCTGTTTGCTGAATATATGGCTGGCTGAGTAAGTTAAATAAACGCTCAACTTCTGAAAAATCATCACGCTCTGCTTGCTCAATCGCCTTTTGTGCCATGTGATTGCGCAAAATATAGTGAGGGTTTACCTGTTGCATTGCAGCATCTAAATCATCGGTGTCTTGATATTCACGAATCTGTAAATACTGCGCTAAAAAGCTTTCCCACTGACGACGATCCAAACAATCATCCAGTATTTCTGTGTATTGTTTATTTTGTAGGCGGATAAAGCTTTGGGTGTAATCCAGTTGCTCACTTTGCAAAATGCGTAAGAAGTTGGTAGCGCAGTCAAAACTGTCTTTGTGGAAACTTGGTAGTCCCATTTTTTCACATAAACCAAGTTTGTAATGCTCTAAAAAAGTCGGTTCAAAATGCTCTAAACATGCTGCCAGTGCTTGTTTCCAGTGTTCTTTCTGATCTGGGTTTTGCTCAAGTGGAATTAAATTATTTAACCAGACCCATAAATTCCAGTGTGCTACGCTGGGTTGTTGTTGGTAGGTATAACGTCCTTGATAGTCCGAATGATTGTTGATCCAATTGGGACGAAAACGCTCCATAAAGCCATAAGGACCGAAATCGAGTGTTGAACCTGTGATATTTAAATTGTCGGTGTTCATCACGCCATGCGCAAAACCGACCAGTTGCCACTTTGCAATCATGACAGCGGTACGTTGAATGACTTTCGTAGCAAAAGCGAGTATCGGCTGTTCGGTTGCCAAGCATTCTGGGTAGTGCCATTCAATACACTTTTGCACAAATTCAGGCAGTAATTCAGGTTGATAATGATTGATCCATTCAAAATGTCCCAAGCGAATATGACAGTCTGATGTGCGTAATAGCATTGCACCAAGTTCTAATTTTTCACGTTGTACGCCTTGAGTAGATGAGGTAAATCCAACGGCATTGCTTGATGGCACACCCAGCGCATTTAAAGCATGACCTGCCAAATATTCACGAATCACTGAACGTAATACTGCACGTCCATCTCCCATACGTGAATAAGGCGTTGCACCTGCACCTTTTAAATGTAGATCGATGGTACGTTGATGTGTGTCCAAAACTTGCGCAATGAGTAAACCGCGTCCATCTCCCAATTGACCTGCCCACTGACCAAATTGATGTCCTGCATAGACCATTGCCAAAGCAGGAAATTCTTTAAACGTGGTTTGTCCGCTGCAAATTTCAACCCATTGTTGTTGTTCCTCTGCTGTCCATTGCAGTTCTTTTGCCAATGCAGCATTAAAGTGTCCTGCTTTTGCACCTTTTAAAGGTAAAGGCTGCTGCATGTGATAAAGACGGGCGGGCAGGGTCGGATAACGTGGATTAAATTGCATGATGATGAAGCGCTTGGCACAAAGTGAGTTTCACTATAGCAAACTTGGACTTTAAAAACTGTAGCCTAACAATGCAGAAAGCCCTGAACAGGTCAGGGCTTTCGCAGTGCATCAGAACAGAGGTTTATTCAGATACAGGGTTCTTTTTTAGGTTACGCATCAGCAAGTTCAATGTTTCACGATGGTGTGAAAGACGCTGTTCAACCAACTGGAATTCAACTTTTAATTTGTCATCCATTTGGTGAATTTTTTCAGCTACAGACGCTTTTTTCGCCTGAATTTCTTGCTCTTTTAACTTTGCCCAATCGTTCAGGGTTTGGGTAAAGGCATCATATTCTTGCGCAAGACGGCTTTTAACTTGACCAATGTCATCATTTACATTGTGACCATAAACTGCCAAGTCTTGCTCTGCATATTTAAAACGCATCGCCAATTCTGCTTTTTTAATATTAAAGCTTGGAATACGACGCAAGTTTTTCGCTAAGCCCAACTTTGAGCATGTCCAAATTAACCATTTGGTTGGGTCATATTGCCACCATTTTACGCCATTACGATAATCGTACTGGAAAATATGGTGATAGTTATGATAGCCCTCGCCCCAAGTGGCAATTGCTAACCAGAAGTTATCACACGCGGTGTTTTCGTCAGTATACGGACGCGAACCCCACATGTGGCACAGCGAGTTAATAAAGAAGGTAACATGGTGGCTTAAAATCAGACGCATTAAACCGCCCAATAACAACACGCCCCACATATCGCCTACAGCCCAACCAATTGGCACTAAAATGCCAACGTGAACCGCAATCACAAGCGGAATATAGTATTTGTGTTGGAACATCACCAGTTTGTCATTTAACAAATCTGGCGCATTTTTAAAGTTTGGCTCTGCGGCAGGGTAGTCACGTAGCATCCAGCCCATGTGCGCAAACCAAAAACCATTATTAATTGAATATGGGTCTTTTTCGACATCATCAACATGGCGGTGATGGGTGCGGTGACCTGAACCCCAGAACAAAATACTGTTCTGAACGGCAAATGTTCCCATAATCATTAAAATGATTTTCAAGGGAAGGGTAGCTTCATAAGCACGGTGTGCCCATAAACGGTGATAACCTGCTGTAATACCCAAGCTACTTACGCCAAGTAATACAAACATGCTGATCCAAGCGGCTAAGCTAAAATCATGGTGATAGGCATACCAAGGAATCGCGATCACTGCAACAATAGGTAAGAAAACCAGTGCAAAGATGGCAATCCAGTTGATTGGGGCTTTGGGTAAGGGAGCATTCATCTCCAACAGCACTCCTAGAACCTTGGGAGGTATAAATGGACGCTTAATCCGTTATAACGCTATGACCGATCTATAGATTGAAATCATAGTATTAAAATTTTTAGGGATTAATTTTTTCGCATATTAGCATGAGCGTATTCACGATCACAGCATTATTGTACAGTTGTATTGTACTGGGTGGTAACAGAATATAATGGTATCTGCGAGATTTTACGGAAATATGATATACGGTAGCCAAACAAGCACGATAAATCATTTATTTATTCATCAATATGCTTAAGGTTACCGCTTACAAGTGTTGCATCATCAGTTTAGGATAATCGGTAATTAAACCCTGAATCCCTAAATCTTTAAGCTGTTTGGCGCGTTCAATCTGGTTGACTGTCCAAACGCTGATATTCAGTTTGGCCTGTTGTGTGGCTTGAATGAGCGCACCGGTTGCGAGTTCGTTCATCCAACCAATTTGGCAACAACCTAATTCTAAAGCCTGATCAATGGCTTGATATTGCAGATCATCTTCAACCAATAAACCGCGTTTAAAGCGTGATTTTTGTTGTTGTAAAGCCCAGTGAATTTTCGGATCAAAACTGGTGATAATGGCGTTGTGCTCAAAACCCTGTAAATGTTGCTCTAAACTTTGGGTAATTTTTTCGGCATCGGCATGCGAGTTGACCGCTTTGACTTCAACTTCAATATGATCAAAATTTTGAATAATGGTCATGGTTTGATTGAGTAGGGGGGTGGTTTCGACTTTATTCCAGTCCGACCACATCACCGCATGGTTATAATGGTTTAAATCTTCCAGACTACATTCATACAACGCTTTGTCTTGTCCTGTCGTGCGGATGAATTGATCATCATGCATAACCACCAAGGCATTGTCTTTGAGTTGACGCACATCAAACTCAACCGCACGAATGCCAATATTTTGAATGTATTCAAAACCACCAAGCGTGTTTTCAGGCGCTTCGCCACGCGCACCACGATGACCAATTATGCGCATAATGTGCCCATGAATTGAAAGTTTGCTTTCATTTTGCAAGTACGACGTGACAAAGAGATGACATCTCTTATTTTGGTCGGATGATGTGAAATTTCAAGCAGCATCCGACGTGATTTTTTAGATGCAAAATCAGGGCTTTATTTTAGTTTCCGATTCTAGAGTGTGATGTCAGTTACCAATACTGTCATTGATGTTCTTTTGCCATAACACTTCGCTGCCTCTTTCGGCACGTTGCAAGCTGCGAGATGCCACAAATAGCCAGTCAGACAGTCGGTTCAGTAATTGCAAAGATGGTGCCTGAATATTTTGATCACGGTTGTGTACGGTCATTAAACTACGTTCTGCACGACGACATACGGCACGAGCTTGATGTGCATAACTACACGCCAATGTACCTGCAGGCAAAATAAACTCTTTGAGCATTGGCAGGCTTTCATTCATGCGGTCAATGTCTTGTTCTAGGAACTCAATCGCAAGTGGTTGGACGAGATGGTAATTGGGAATACAGACTTCACCGCCTAAATCGAATAACCAGTGCTGAATCAGGCTAAGCGATTTGTCCCAAGTGTTTTTGTCTTGAATGTTGCTATGTGTAATTTGTGAGCGCAATACGCCTATGCAGGCATTGAGTTCATCGACATCGCCCAGTGCATGAATGCGTAAATCGTCTTTGGCGACACGTGAGCCATCGCCGAGTCCAGTTGTGCCTGAGTCGCCTGTGCGGGTGTAGATTTTGCTTAAACGGTGGCCCATGGTTTTGTTCCTCGTAAATTAATGATTGATACCCTAAAGTATTTAGATAGCAAAAGAAATATGAGGTGAAGAAGGGAATTTGAACTTGACTTATTACTGCTTGAAATTTACTCTTCGGGCGCTTCAGGTGCTTTTTAAAAAAGTGAAACTGGGAAGTTAGTCAAAATCATGATTTGAAGCTAACACTGCCCCCGCAACGGTGAATAGTTATATAACTTAAGTCCGGAGACCGGCCTGCTGCAGACCTAATTTAATGCGGTGGGCGTTATAACTGGATAGCATAATTTTATTATGGTGCTTATTCCTACAACCGCTTATGCATTATCCATATTTTTGATTCGCACGGGCGGTGCGTTAGGAAAAGAAATCATGTATTCAATTTATAGAACCTTTCTTGGAACTTTCTTTGTTTTATCTCCACTCTCAAATGCTATGGCTGCTGAGAAAGAAGTGGTATTACCGACAATTAATACTGTTGCTAACCTTGTGGAGCAAGAAACGAGTAAAACACTGGCTGCTGTTACTGTTATTAATCGTGAAGAAATTGAACGTCAGCAACTTACATCTTTACAAGATTTATTAAGAACTATTCCAGGTGTCACCTATACAAATCAGGGTGGTTTAGGGAAAGTTACTGGTATTTCAATTCGTGGTACCAATAATCGTCATGTGTTGGTGTTGGTGGATGGGCAAAAAGTAGGTTCGGCTACATTAGGAGAAATGTCCTTTGAACATTTCCCAATTGATCAAATTGAGCGTGTGGAAGTTTTGCGTGGGCCACGCTCAAGTTTATATGGTTCTGAAGCTATTGGCGGCGTGATTCAAATTTATACCCGTAAAGGTTCACGGGACGGTGTTACGCCATTTGTATCATTAGGTTATGGCTCACATGAAACTTATCAAGGCAATGTTGGGATAAATATCAAGCAAGATAGAACTTGGGCTACTTTAAGTCTTGCTGGAGTAAAAACTCAAGGTTTTAACTCAACAACACTGAATGAAACGAATGACTTAGATAAAGATGGGTATGAAAATAAGTCTGCATCTTTGCGCATGGGTCATAAATTCACTGATCAATTGACGGTAGATGCGAGTGTATTGGTTGTAAATGGGGAGTCTGAATATGACAGTTATGATAGCAGATGGAGTCCAAATTATATTGATGCAACAAATGTACATACCAAGATAGAGCAAAATGTTTACAGTTTGGGTGCAACTTATAAGCCATTCGATGCATGGACCACACAACTAAAATTAGGTCGTTCAGAAGATAAGTCTGATAATCGTGACGCAACCCCAACAGTGATTAATACGCAGCGAGATAGCTTGTCTTGGCTAAATACATTAAATTTTGATGCATCAAATACTCTAATATTAGGTATGGATTATCAGAAAGATGAAATTTCTGGAAGCAAAACCTATGCTGTGAAAGAGAGAGATAATAAAGCTTATTTCACACAATATTTGGGCTCATTTGGTATTTTTGATGTACAAGGTGCAATCCGTTTAGATGATAATGAGCAATTTGGTTCTCACACAACTGGTAACGCAACTTTAGGATATCGTTTTAATGATGCGGTACAAAGTTATCTTAGTTATGGCACAGCTTTTAAGGCGCCAACGTTTAACGATTTATACTGGCCAGGTAGTGAAAGCCCAAATCTTGTACCAGAAGAATCTCAAAACTATGAAATTGGTTTAAAAGGCCAAATGAATAGTGTCAATTGGGAACTAAATGGTTTTCATAATGAAATCGATAATATGATTGCATGGGCTGAAGCGCCAATAGCAAGTGATCCGTATCGTTGGGCACCAAGTAATGTCGAAAAAGCGAAAATTAAAGGTATTGAATTTTCGTTGACGCAACAAATAAATGATTTTAATTGGTCTATGAATTATACATATCAAGATCCGAAGAATGAGTCTACAGTCAACCAAGGAAAACAATTGCTTTTGAGAGCTAAGCAATTATTTAATTTTTCTGCAGACTATACATTGGATAAATGGACTCTTGGAGCTTCTGTACATGCTGAAGATAAACGTTTTGCCAATGCAGAAAACACAATGGAATTAGGTGCATTTGCAACTGTGGATACCCGTATAACTTATCAAGCGACGCCTGAATTTTCGATTCAAACAAAATTAACAAATATGTTTGATAAAGAATATTTCACTGGTTATACCAATGGAACATTGTTCAATCAAGATGGTCGTGCTGCTTGGATAACTTTACGCTATGCGATGAAATAAAGTTAAAATAAACGACCCTGATAATTATTCAGGGTCGTTTACATTTAGAGGTGAAAAGATGTTGGAATTGCACCCAACCCCTTAAAATTGCATTACAATGATTCGCCCCAATATCTGATTTTGTTAGTGTGAACAGACAATTTAAAAGTCACGCACAGCAAGATCAGCAAAATGAAGATTGAAAATCAGGATTAGAGTCCAAAACGATGCGTACCCGTGCCAAAATTTGCGGAATCACGCGAATTCAAGATATAAACAGTGTTGTGCATGCGGGTGCAGATGCAATTGGCTTGGTGTTTTATCCTCCAAGTCCACGCAATGTGAGCATTGAGCAAGCACAAGGCTTGCTGCAACACATTCCCGCTTATGTGCAAGTGGTTGGTTTATTTGTCAATGCAACGGCAGAAGAAATAGCCGCTGTACTGAAACAAGTACCTTTAGATATTCTGCAATTTCATGGTGATGAAACACCCTTGCAATGTCAGCAAATAGCACAGCAAGTTGGACGTCGATGGTACAAAGCCATTCAGGTCAAACCTGATTTAAATGTGTTAGATGCGATAAAAAGCTATCAACAAGCAGGTGCAAGCGCAGTATTATTAGACGCGTGGCATCCTGAACTCAAAGGTGGAACAGGACACAGTTTTGACTGGTCAAAATTCCCCAAACTCGATATTCCTTTAATTTTGGCGGGTGGTTTAAACCCTGAAAATATTGAAGATGCAATTCAGACGACTCAAGCCTATGCCGTTGATGTCAGTGGCGGAGTTGAGTCTGCAAAAGGTATTAAAGACCAACAACTCATAGAAAACTTCATGCAAGGAGTCCAACGTGGATCAGCAAAGTACAAATCACAATAACCCAGTGATTGACTATACCCAATTCCCAGATGCAAAAGGGCATTTTGGGATCCATGGCGGACGTTTTGTGTCAGAAACGCTGATGGCGGCTTTACAAGATTTGGAAAAATTGTATTTCCGCATGAAAGATGATCCGCAGTTTTTGGCAGAATTCGACCGCGATCTCGCCTACTATGTAGGTCGTCCTAGTCCTTTGTATTATGCTGAGCGATGGTCAAAAGAGTTGGGTGGTGCACAAATTTACTTAAAACGTGAAGATTTGAACCATACTGGCTCACATAAAGTGAACAACACCATTGGTCAGGCACTGTTGGCAAAACTGTCTGGTAAAAAACGCATTATTGCCGAAACAGGTGCAGGTCAGCACGGTGTAGCAACCGCGACCATTGCCGCTCGTTTAGGCTTGGAATGTGTGGTGTTCATGGGTGCAGAAGACGTGAAGCGTCAGGCCATGAACGTGTACCGTATGCGTTTACTTGGTGCAACTGTTGTACCTGTAGAAAGTGGCTCAAAAACCTTAAAAGATGCCATGAACGAAGCCATGCGTGACTGGGTCACCAATGTTGACTCTACATATTACGTGATTGGTACGGTCGCTGGCCCACACCCATATCCACAATTGGTACGTGATTTCCAGTCGATTATTGGTCGTGAAGCGCGTCGCCAAATTCAAGAGCAGGCAGGTCGTTTACCTGATGCATTAGTAGCTTGTGTAGGCGGTGGTTCTAATGCCATGGGCTTGTTCTATCCATTCTTGAACGATGCCGAAGTGAAAATGTACGGTGTCGAAGCTGCAGGTTTAGGCATTGAAACAGGCAAACACTCTGCACCATTGAATGCAGGACACGTGGGCGTATTACACGGTAACCGTACTTATTTAATGTCGGATGCACAAGGTCAGATCATTGAAACCCACTCTATTTCTGCAGGTCTGGATTATCCAGGTGTAGGACCAGAGCACAGCTTCCTGAAAGATATGCACCGTGTCGATTACATGCCAATCAATGACCAAGAAGCCTTGCAAGGTTTCCGTGATTTAACCCGTATCGAAGGGATTATTCCTGCTTTAGAAAGCTCGCATGCTATGGCTTATGTGAGCAAGCTTGCACCAACGATGGATAAAGACCAAATCATTATTGCGACTGTTTCAGGTCGTGGTGATAAAGACTTAATGACTGTTGCCCGCATTGATGGCGTGGAAATGGTGGATATGTAAATCGTAAGCTGCTTGAAATAAAGTATGCTACATTTCAATTCAATCGTGCTGAAGCAATTCGGCACGATTTTTTATTTGGAGGATTGAAAAATTCTCGCTACTTTAAACAATCATGCTTAAAAATCATCAACCATAAAAGCCATCAAGCTTAGGATATTTGCGCAGGAGTCGGATATGCCCAGTTTATTTATCGTGATGTTAGGCGGACGTCATGCGCGAGCCAATACCGAAGTGCATGATGTGGTACTTGCGGTAGGTGATTCTTTAGAACAGACCTATCCGCAACTCAAGCAGGCTTGGTTTGCAGAACCGAAAGGTTTGCATATTGACGCATGGGCGCAAATTAATGGTGTTGAGTTTGAAGGTAAATCCTACTATTTAAAATTTACCGATGCGCAGCCGAATCAGGCAGAAAACCGACTGAATTTAATTAATTTAGGTGGATATGATCCGCGTGAGTTTGGCGAGTTACATCGTTATGTACTGGTGGTGGCGCAAAATCCAATGGTGGCAAAACAGCGTGGTAAAACCTATTTTGCTAAGCACTGGCAAAAACAACATACCGATCGGGTCTTAGAGGTAGATGATTGTATTGCGATAGATCAGGTGCATGGTCGCTATGTGCAATTGGTTGAAGGCTCATTTTCAGGCAATCGTTGGGAAAATACCTATCTGACTTTGAATGCTGATGCTTAAATACCTTCAGAATATTGAGGGGAAGATATCTATTAATTTATATTTTGTATATTTAGTGAACGCTCAAGCCTTAAAATAGTAAAACAATCTATGCTTTTATAATTTTTTGAACAAAATCATAAGCTGCGGGTTTTTTGTACATGCATTTGTAGGCATAATACGACCAAAGATGAATTGTTTTTAGACAATAGGGAATGTCTTCAATGGATTTAATTCAGGCGAATGGACAACCGCATTATGGACGTTTTAGTGAACTTCCCAAAAAAATTGATTATCAGGCTTATCAATATAAATCACCGTATGGTGAAGTATTGTCGGGTTGGCGTAAACGCTTAAAATATAAAAAGTTTAAATTTTGTAGTATTCAGCACGAACACTATACCATTGGGCTTGCGATTGCCGATATTGCTTGGGCAGGGCACGGTTTTGTCTATATTTATAATCACATGACGGGCGAAGTGCAGGAATGGAATGCGATTAATTTTTTATCGCGTAATACGGTTTTAGATGAGCAACCGTTATTTAATCAAAGTTTTTTTGAAAAATCGCCATTTCAAATTGAAATTCAACATGCCAATGGTGTGCGTTATATCCGCGTGACCAAATATGGTGAAATTAAACTCAGTGCGCGGATATTTTGTGCAGGCACAGACCCGCTAAGTATGTGTAGCCCAACAGGTATTAATGGTTGGACTTACACCCAAAAACTGACCACACTCGGCTGTGAAGGCTATTTTGTTAATAAAACAGGACAAACCATTCAATTCCATGAACGCACCTTTGCTTCTTTAGATGATACCTGCGGTTTTTTACGCCCTGAAACAGCATGGTTTTGGTTGTCGTGCAACTTTTGGGATACCGAAGACCGTCGTGTAGGCTTGAATCTGGCTTCTGGTGTGAATGAAAGTTTTGGCAACGAAAACTGTTTGTGGATTAATGGCGTGCTGTATCCCTTAACAGATGTGTTGTTCCAACCTGAGGATGATGGCTCGTGGAGCATTCGCTCACTGGATCATCGTTTGAATTTAACTGTCAGCACAGGTTGGCGCCGTTATGAAAACCTGAATTTGCGTCTAGTCGGCAGTCAGTTCAGCCAATGGCAAGCTAAAATTAGTGGTACTATTCAACAAGACGATACCGAAATTATTTTGTTAAACGAATACGGCTTGCTTGAACAGCATTATGCCAAGTGGTAGGGCAAGTTTTTAACCAAGATTGTACGTCACCACTTGCAGATCATCATGTGACGTCATCTATCACTCACTTGAATCGCCATTGAGTTTTTACATAAACGGCAAAAAAAGGCGCATTATGCAATTTCACTATGCGTTCAGAATTGGCATGATATTGCGAAATATATCAAGGTGAGTTTCACATGGCACAAGGTCTTTTGGCGGGTAAGCGTTTTTTAATTGCTGGTATTGCAAGTAAATTATCTATCGCATTTGGTATTGCAGAAGCATTGCATCGTGAAGGTGCAGAATTAGCATTTACTTATCCGAATGAAAAACTCAAAAAACGTGTTGATGACTTCGCTGCACAATTTGGCTCAAGCATTGTATTGCCTTGCGATGTAGGCGTAGATGCAGAAATTGAGCAAGCTTTTGCTGACTTGGCAAAGCACTGGGATGGTTTGGATGGTTTGGTTCACTCGATTGGTTTTGCGCCTGCGCATACTTTAGATGGTGACTTTACCGATGTTACAGATCGTGATGGTTTCAAAGTTGCGCATGACATTAGTGCTTATAGCTTTATTGCGATGGCACGTGCTGCAAAACCATTATTACAAGCACGCCAAGGTTGCTTATTGACTTTGACTTATCAAGGTTCTGAGCGTGTGATGCCAAACTACAACGTCATGGGTATGGCGAAAGCATCTTTAGAAGCAGGTGTACGCTACTTGGCTTCAAGCTTGGGTGCTGACGGTATTCGCGTGAATGCAATTTCTGCAGGCCCAATTCGTACGCTTGCCGCATCAGGCATTAAATCATTCCGTAAAATGTTAGACCTCAATGAAAAAGTTGCACCTTTAAAACGCAACGTGACCATTGAAGATGTTGGTAATGCGGCATTATTCCTTTGCTCACCATGGGCGAATGGTATTACTGGTGAAATTCTGTATGTCGATGCAGGTTTTAACACGGTTGGTATGAGCGCAGAATTAATGCTAGATGCTGAATAAGCATTGCATCAAGCAGATAAAACCGAAGTTTAGGCTTCGGTTTTTTTATCGCTGCATTTTAAGCAAGAGGTATTTTGCAGATTGCTGTAATTTTATTTTCTTCTTTGGCGCATCTGCTGCTATAAATAGATGAGTTGACAATATTTCAAAATAAAACTGGGTTTTAGGTCTTAAAAATGAATGCGGAACAATTGCAAAAAACGTTACATGCCAGTCAATATGCAGAACAAGTCTTGGCAAATCACGAAAGCCTGTTACAGCAGGATTATGCAATTGACCAATTCCTAAAACCGCTGAGCGCAGACTACATTCATCAACTGGTGATTTCGACTTTACAAGACATTCAAGATGAAACCTTGTGGATGAAAACCCTGCGAATTTTACGCGCGCGTTTAATGTTCCGCTGGATTTGGCAAGATGCCAACCAACTCACCGATGTGGTGACGTTGACACAGGAACTTTCAGACTTTGCCGATATTTGTGTGCAAGTTGCCAAAGATTTTGCGCGGATTCCGTTGGTTGCCAAGCATGGCGAACCGATGGGATATAACGGCAAAGTCCAAGACCTGATTGTGGTCGCCATGGGTAAACATGGTGCGCAGGAACTGAATTTATCCAGCGACATCGACCTGATTTTTGCCTTTGATGAACAAGGCGAAACCAATGGACGCAAGTGTATTGAAGTGCAGCAATTCTGCATTTTATGGGGACAAAAACTGATCTATCTATTAGATCATATCACCGCCGATGGTTTTGTTTTCCGTGTCGATATGCGTTTACGTCCGTGGGGTGATGGTTCGGCTTTGGCGATTAGCCATGTCGCACTGGAAAAATATTTAAGCCAGCATGGACGCGAATGGGAACGCTATGCTTGGATTAAGGCACGTATTATCACAGGTGGGCAAGAAGGTTATGAACTGCTGGAAATGACCCGACCTTTCGTATTCCGCAAATATGTCGATTACACCGCCTTTGAAGCCATGCGCGAAATGAAAGCCATGATTGAGCGCGAAGTGCAGCGTCGTAATATTGAAGACAATATTAAATTGGGCGCGGGCGGTATTCGTGAAGTTGAATTTATTGTGCAGGTTTTTCAGCTGATTTACGGTGGTTCAAAACTAGAATTACAAGACCGCCAGTGTTTGGTGAGTTTGCGCCATTTGGGTGAAGCTGAATTGCTAGAGCCACAAGCCGTACTGGATTTGGAAGATGCCTATTTATTCCTGCGTCGAGTAGAACATGCCATTCAAGCCTTGAATGATCAGCAAAGCCAAGCTTTACCGACTGAACCTGAGTTACGCGCACGCATTAGCGATACTTTGGGCTTTGCCGATTGGGACAGCTTTATGCAGACCCTAAATGAAAAGCGTGTCAAAGTCATTTATCAGTTTGAGCATTTAATTAAAGAAAATGAACCCGATTCTTTGCTGGAAAATTACAGTCAGCTAGAAAAACAGCTCGATGCGGTACTAGACGATCAAGCGAAAAATTTAGTGCATGAGTTCTGGTATGGACATGCCATTAAAAAACTCACCGCCAAAGCTTTACAGCGTTTAAAAACCTTTTGGCCACACTTGATTGAAGCAGTGTTGCAGTCAGAAAATCCACAAATGGCATTGATGCGTTTAATGCCACTGGTCGAATCTGTTCTGCGTCGTACCGTGTATTTGGTCATGCTGATTGAAAGCAAGGGGGCACTGCAACGCTTGGTAAAAATGGCCACAGTCAGCCCGTGGATTTGTGAAGAATTAACGCAATATCCTGTGTTGTTAGATGAGTTTTTATCCATGGATTTTGAATTGCCAAAACGCAGCGATTTGGAAGATTCTTTGCGCCAACAATTGCTGCGCATTGAACTGGATGAAGTTGAAGACCTCATGCGGGTGCTACGTTTATTCAAAAAATCCAACGTATTAACAGTTGCGGCCAGCGATGTACTGGCAGAAAGTCACTTAATGAAAGTGTCAGATGCGTTAACTGATATTGCCGAAGTGACCGCAAATGCAGCCCTACAACTGGCCTATCAGATGATTGTCAAAAAACATGGTTATCCGCTAGACAGTGAAGGACAGCGCTGTGGTTTGGAGCATAACGCTTTTGCCATTATTGGTTATGGCAAAGTGGGTGGCATCGAACTGGGTTACGGCTCAGATTTAGACGTGGTTTTTATTCACAACATGGATGAACAAGCCGATACCGATGGCATTAAACCGATCAGTGGCTTTGAGTTTGCCATGCGGGTGGCACGCAAATTTGTATCTTTAATGACCACGCAAACTTTAGATGGTCGAGTTTATGATGTCGATACCCGTTTACGTCCTTCGGGAGATGCGGGTTTATTGGTGACCAGTTTACGGGCCTTTGAGCAATATCAACTGAAAAGTGCGTGGCTGTGGGAGCATCAGGCTTTAGTGCGTGCGCGCAGTATTGCGGGTGAGCAATGTTTACGTGACAAGTTTGAAGTGTTGCGTTGTCAGATTTTAACCCAGCCGCGAGATGAAGCTTATGTCCGCAGTGAAGTGCTGAAAATGCGTCAAAAAATGAAAGATCATTTGGGTTCATCTAAAGAGCAAAAAAAAGATGGAATTTTTCATTTAAAACAGGATGCAGGTGGTATCGTTGATATCGAATTTATGGCACAGTATGCGGTATTAGCCTGGAGTGGGTCGAATCCTGATCTCGCCCATTATTCCGACAACGTAAGAATCCTTGAAGATGCCGCAAAAACAGGTTGCTTATCCAGCGACGATGCGACAGCATTGATTCAAGCTTATCTCCGTGAACGAGCCGAAAGCCACCGCTTAGCCCTTGCAAATCAATCCATGCAAGTCAATGCTGCGGACTGGTACGATACCCGTGAGGTCGTTTGCAAGTTATGGCAAAGATTAATTGATCCGACTGCAATGTCTGCGTTGGATTAAAATGACTATTGTATAAACATTTGGAGTGTGTGCCATGAATTTGGCTGATCGTGATGGTTTTATTTGGCAAGATGGACAATTGGTTGACTGGCGTGATGCAAAAATTCACGTCTTAACGCATACCTTACACTACAGTATGGGTGTGTTTGAGGGTGTCCGCGCTTATGAAACGCCAAACGGAACTGCGATTTTCCGTCTTCAGGACCATACTAAGCGTTTGTTAAACTCTGCAAAAATCTATCAAATGAAAGTACCATTTGATCAAGCAGCTTTAGAACAGGCGCAAATTGATGTGGTACGTGAAAACAAACTTTCATCGTGCTATTTACGTCCATTAATTTGGATTGGTTCTGAAAAACTGGGTATTGCTGCAACCAATAACACCATTCATGCTGCTGTTGCGGCTTGGGGTTGGGGTGCATACTTGGGTGAAGAAGCGATGGCTAAAGGTATTCGCGTTAAAACTTCATCGTTTACGCATCATCATCCAAACGTGACCATGTGTAAAGCTAAAGCTTCTGGTAACTACACTTTGTCTATTCTTGCACACCAAGAAGTAGCGCAAGCAGGCTATGACGAAGCGATGTTGATGGATCCACAAGGTTATGTATGTCAAGGTTCTGGCGAAAACGTATTCTTAATTAAAGATGGCGTTTTACATACACCAGACATCGCAGGCGGTGCTTTAGATGGTATTACGCGTCAAACGGTGATCACCATTGCTAAAGACTTGGGATATGAGGTAGTTGAACGCCGTATTACGCGTGATGAATTCTACATTGCCGATGAAGCCTTCTTTACAGGTACAGCAGCAGAAGTTACCCCAATTCGTGAATACGATGACCGTGTGATTGGCTGTGGTTCACGTGGCCCAATTACCACTGAAATTCAAAAAACTTTCTTTGACGCAGTTCAAGGCAAGAATGACAAATATGCACATTGGTTGACTTACGTTAAATAAGTCACGCGTGTGTACCTGAGTCTATATTACTGACTCAGGTGTGATGACCCCATTCAGGCAGTGGCTTGAATGGGGTTTTATTTTGTCTGCTATTGCGTTATTGAACGGCTAAACTTCTTGCGAGGTTTATTTCTCACTTTACAGACATAGATGAATGATCAACTGTTTCTTCGTTGAGTTGGTGATGTAAAAATTTGATCTTTTGGATAAATTCAGTCGTTTAAAGCATGGGTTTTTATAGCGAAGGGCAATCCCTGTAATTGGTGAGATTTGATGTAAAAAAACGCTCAGTCTGTTGAATGTGATAGGGGATAGTGAATCAAATACGTGAAAAGTGGATTAAAAAAAGAGATAAAATTTTATTTTTGACCATTCTTTCAAAAATAAACCCATCTAAAATGTAACAAAAGTTAAAATAAAAATACAATGAAAATTAATTAAAAACAAAAACTTATTCTAGATGTAAATAAATATATATTTTTCATTATCCCTAAAATTTGGATCACAAATTTTGGGGAGTGAGCTGCTCCCTAGTTTTTTGCGATGTCATTTAAAACAGTACTTTAATCTCCTAATTTTCTGAAATCCAAGGTTTATTTAATATTGCGTGAAATAGGGCGCATAGATGGTTTCTTGTGAAAAATACCTAAAATGAAGAAGCTTGCTAAGGATTGAGTTTCAATAATTCTAACGATATCTCAAGTGAGTGAATGATTAAAAAATGGTTTTTTATAAGAGTTATGGAGAAGTGACATGTCTAAATTTATTAAAACTGCTGCTGCTTTGATGGTTTTCGGAGCTTTTTCAACGGTAACAATGGCAGGTGGTAATCATCATCCTAAACCAGACCCTAAGCCAACCCCAGTATGTAACGAAGGGCCATGTACAGGAAGTATTCCAATTCAAGTGATTGTGCCTAAGCGCTGTGAGCTGAAAGTGAAAACACCAAGTATCTCATTAAAAGATGGTGCAGAAGCTTCTGGTCAATTTATGGTTGGGGCGAATGCAAACTACAACTTATTGGTCGATACCGACAACCGTGTTGGTGGAGGCAAAACAACCAAATCTGCAGCCAAATCAGGTAATCATGCAGTGGGCTTAACGGTTGAAACCAAACGTGCGGGTTCACCATCTTTGATTCAGTTAAACGATCAGCAAACCAATATTGCGCCAGGCAACAATGGCTGGAGTACTTACAATGTCTTGGTTAAAAGTGACGGTGTAGGTATTTCTAAACCAGCGGGTACCTATACCGATAAATACAACATTCGAGTGTCATTCTAATTCACTTGAACGCAATCTGAATCAGTTGGCTTTACCGACAGGGTGGAGTCAACTTTTTAGTCTAAAGACAAGCGTAATCAGACATTGTTGGGGGATGCATGAAAAAATTATTGAAATATGTGCTGGTCGCAAGTTGTTTATGTGCAGAGGCAGTTTATGCAAATTTGGTGATTTCACCGACTCAAATGTATTTGGGCGATAAAGCACGACAACGCAGTGCAACGGTGGTCATGGAAGCCACAGACCTTACTGAACCGAAAAGCTTTGAAATGTCTGCCTACAAATGGTCGCAAAATGCACAGGGTGAAGATGTGCTAGAACCAGAACAAGACATCTTAATTAATCCTAAAAACTTTGTTTTACAACCGAATGCACAACAAGTGATACGCGTAGGTTTTAGCCGACCACTTTCTAAGGAAGAAATGGCGCAAGAAAAAACTTGGCGTATTGTTTTTAAAGAAATTGCCCCTGTGGTGGAAGAAGACGCTCTCCAATTTTTATTTACGATTTCTGTTCCTTTATTTGTGGGTAAGCAAGATGCCATTCAGGTGACTGCAACCCCGCGTTATCAAAACGACCATTTATTTTTAGAGATAGAAAATCATGCTGCATCGCATGTGCAAATTTCTTCAATCAGCATTTTAAACCAACAAAAACAACCCATCGCAACCACACGTGAAATGAAATATTTGTTGAATCAACAAAAGCACAGCTTTGATATGGGGCAAATCAAACTCAGTGATTTGAAAAATTACATACTCAAACTTGAAACAGATAAAAGTGAGCAAGCCATTGAGTTGAAAATGAAGGGCTAAATCATGCATAGAACTCGACTGTTTTTTGCGCTGCAAAGTGTCCTGTGGGGGATACCATTGCAAGCCGCTGCTGCTCAGCCTGAAATGGTATTAAATAGTGTCTGGCTAAATGGCGTAGATCGTGTCATTGAAAGTCTGGTGTTGCAACAGGATGGGCAACGCTATATGGAATGTGAGGTCTTGCAACAACTCGGTTTACAGCAAGACCGTTTGCAAAAACACAGCGCACAAACTCAGTTCTGTTCTGTAACCACCAATGAAATTCAGTCTGAGCAAGATTTTGCGCTGCAAGCGATTAAATTAACTGTACCTGCCAGCTATTTTATAGATGCACAATTTACCCAAACGCATGCGATTCCGTCTAAAGCAGAGTTGGGCGGTTTTTTAAATTATGATGTGCTGTATGCACGTTATGATAATTACAATGAATTAAATGGCTTGGCGGAGCTTGGTATTTTTAAAGATTACTGGATTTTTAAAAATGGCATGATGTATCGCAAAGAGGCAGAACAAGATCAAGATAAGCTGCTGCGTTTGAATACCAGTTTTGAAATAGAATTTCCATCTCGTTATCAGCGTTTAACTTTGGGCGATAACACCAGTGTTTATAATCCATTATTAGATAGCTTTAGATTTGGCGGTGTGTCTTTTGGGTCAAATTTTAGTAGTTATCCAGACTTTATTTATTGGAATGTGCCGACTTTAAGAGGCAGTGCCGTACTGCCATCTACCGTCGATTTATACATTAATGGCATCAATTTATATCAGCAACAAGTGACGCCTGGGCACTATACCTTAAATACGGGTGCCAATATTCAGCAGTCGGGCGAGGCGCAAGTGGTCGTGGAAGATGTATTGGGAAATCGTACCGTGCAATCTTTTCCAGTTTATGTCACCACGCAACTACTCAAACCAGGACTGAACGAATACAACTTTTCTGCAGGAAAGCTGCGTTATGACTACGACTACGTGTCGGATGATTATCGGGAGTTTTTTGGCAACCTTTATTTCAGACGTGGAATTACAGACAGCACGACTTTAGGAACCAATTTAAGTTATAGCAAAGATGTGCAGAATGTCGGGTTGCTATGGACGCAATCTCTCAGCAAATATGCCTTGTTAGATACGCATGCTGCGTCTAGCCACAGTGATTGGGGCGATGGTTATACCTTTGGCGCTTCGTTAAGCCGTAATGGAAGTCGGCTTGCACTTGGTGCAAGTCATAAATACTACAGTCCTGAATATCGTGGTTTGGGTTATAGCGATATGACACAAACAGTGGAATACGACAACTTAGCTTATGTCAGTATTTTCAATATTCCTTTAATCAATACCTTAAATGTGAACTATCTAGAGCGCCGTTATCATCCCAATGCAAATAATAGCTTTGCAGATAGCCAAATGCTTACAGTTGGTTTTTCTCGTATGTTTGGGCGTCAAACTTCACTGTCGTTTTCTTATTATAAAGATTTGAAAGTGCAGGATAGTGACGGGGCATATTTAACACTGAATTATCAATTTGACCAACGCCGCAGTGCGCAGCTTTCGCATAATTTTGATGAGCAAACCCAGTTGCGTTATGCACAGAGCAGCCTGACGCAAAATGGTGTGGATTACACTCTTGCTGTGCGTCACCAACAAACAGAAGGGGATATTGGGGTAAATGCCTATACCGCCCTGAAAATGCCGATGGGTAATTTATATTTAAGCCACGATGAAAGTGAACGCTTTAGCTACAGTCAAGCCAATTATCAGGGTGCAGTAGTGTGGTTAGACCGTAAATGGGCCATGACCAAATATGTAGACAATGCTTTTGCTTTGGTGAATGTTGGTGATATTCCAAATGTGGAAGTGCAGCGCGCCTTAACACCTGTTGGTAAAACCAATCAACACGGCTATGCGTTTGTGCACGACATTGTGCCTTACGTCAATTACGACGTGTCTTTTGATCAGGACCAGTTAGATCTGTATGACAGTTTTGAATATTCAAGCCAAAAAGTGATTGGTATGAATCAACGTGGCTATAAAGTGAATTTCCCTGTTCAGCGTACAGGTTTGATTATATTGCGTTTACTTACGCCCGATCAGCAGACCTTTGTGCAGGGCAGTGAAGTGTATTTAAGTGATGATGCAACTGAATTTGTACCTGTGGGCAGCGATGGAAAAGTACATTTATATGGTGTGAAAGCAGGCAGTTATATGCTGAAAGTCAAAACCAAAGGTGGAAAAATTTGCCATAGTTCACTTGACGTCCCTCAAGTTAAAGCAGGCACTGTTCCACAAACCAGACAGTTAGATTTGATTTGTCAGTAAGTATATCAGCAGGATGATTGAGGATGAGAATATGAAAAAATTAGGGATGGTAAAAAAATTAAGTCTAGTGCTGTGTGGATGCTGGATTTGTTTTCCTGCACAGGCTTGCACCATTGGTTCGGTCAGTGAATCTTTATTGCAAATGAGCTCACAATACCGTAGCCAGACTGCAACCAGTTTTAATGTGCGCTGTGACCGTGGTTATAGCATTCAGTTCAGCAGTCGTAATTTACGTGACAAACATGGCAGCAGCTTTGTGAATAATGGTTCACACCGTTTACGCACCAGTATGAGTATTATGGGAGCAAAAACAAATCTGTGGAATACGCCCATCGCAGGGCATGTTTCTACGACAGGACATAAATACAGTGTCGCGGTACGCTTGGATGAACAACCGAGTTTGACAACGCCAGCAGGTCGTTATACCGATGAGTTGTATATTAATTTACTTTTTTAGAGGGCTTAGATGTGCGGCAGATCCAGACAAAATGCACCGCAGATCAGGTATTCAGCCAAAAAAATATTCAGCAAGCAGGTATCCAATATCTGCTTTTTTTTCATACATAAAACTATGTGTGCAAAACTAGGTATAGGCGATCATCGAGTTGTTAAAAAAATGACAAATGTGTCACCAAAGCATCATATTACTGCAATGCAGCTGCTCTATGCTAGCAAGCATAAAATAAGAATTGAGCAAAAGGCGATGAGCAATGTATTGGCAAAGCAGAGCAGTAAATTAGAGCGTTACAGCGATGCATTTAAATTTCATTTCAAACAAGATCAAAAACAAAAAAGCAGCCAGCCTACCTCTGAACTCTCAGACCTTGTCCGCCCACGTTTAAAAATTGCCCTTGTAACAGAAACTTGGCCACCTGAAATTAATGGTGTGGCACGTTCACTGTTGCAGCTTTGCAAAGGATTGCAGGAACTTGGACACAAAATTTTATTGATTCGCCCTGAACAAAAACAAACCTGTACTCAATTCCAACCGTACCAAGAATGTCTGGTAAAAGCACAAGCGATTCCTAAATATAATAATTTACAATTTGGCTGGCCGCAGTGGTCTAAACTTTCGCAGGCTTTAGATGAGTTTCAACCTGATGTGGTGCATATCGTCACTGAAGGTCCTTTAGGGCTTGCTAGTTTACATATTGCAAAATCCAAAAATATTCCAGTATCAAGTGGTTTTCACTCTGCATTTCAAGATTTTAGCCGTTTTTTCGATTTGGCATTTTTACTCAAGCCAATTCAGCACTATCTAAAATGGTTTCATAACAATACCTTGCTGACTTGTGTGCCAAGTAGCCACACCGAAAAATCATTGCGTCAGTTTGGCGTGCAAGGGCCTTTAGTGGTGGTTGGGCGTGGTGTCGATGTTGAATATTTTTCCCCGTATTTTCGTTCGACCCAACTGCGAGCAAGTTGGGGTGCCAGTGAAAACACGCGGGTGATGTTGTATGTCGGGCGTTTATCACCTGAAAAAGAAGTCAATCTTATTATTGATGCCTATCAGCGTATGCCAAAAAATACCGAACAGCCTGTGAAATTGGTGATTGTTGGAGATGGGCCAGACCGTGAACGTTTAGAAGCCATGAACGCTCAGGGAGATATCATTTTTACAGGTAGTTTAAGTGGCACAGCACTTGCACAAGCCTATGCCAGTGCCGATGTGTTTGCTTTTGCCAGTCAGGTCGAAACCTTTGGCAATGTCGTGTTAGAAGCTATGGCCAGTGGCTTGCCTGTCATTGCTTATGACTATGCTTGCGCACGTTTACATCTAAAACCGAATGAAACAGGCTGGTTGAGTCCACTCGGTCAGCCAGAAGATTTGGTCGGTCATATCCACCGACTTCCCGATCTTACAACCCTTAGACAGATGGGCGAACACGCCCGCAAAGCGACTTTAAATATTGGCTGGCAGTATCCAGTCCAACAATTTGAGCAGGCGTTATATCTGGTGGCGAAGGAGCTACACATGCCATCTTAGCTATACGCCAAAGAGGAGAGAACTGATGAAGTTTAAAAATGCAAAAATAAGAATGCTGGATCTCGACTTAAAAGGCTGTTTGTATCTTAACCATTTTTCCCACTCTCAGCGGGTGGCACAATTTTTTAAAGTTATTAGCCGTTTGGGCGATGGTGTGTTCTGGTATGTCATGCTCGCAAGTGCATGGATGATGCAGGGCATTGGTTATAGTTTACAAATTATTTATCTGTTGTTAGGCGGATCTGTCGGCACAGGTATTTATAAATATTTAAAACAAAAAACCGTCCGTCCACGTCCGTATCAGGTACACCAAGTGATCCGTTTGGGTGAACGTCCCTTAGATCATTTTAGCTTCCCATCAGGTCACACTTTGCATGCAGTCATGACCACAACGGTTTTGGGTTATATCCAGCCAGTATTGTTGATGTTGATGTTGCCCTTTACGATTTTGGTGGCCGTTTCCCGTATGATTTTAGGCTTGCACTATCCGAGTGATGTGGCAGTCGGGGCGATGATTGGCGGTTCAGTGGCGAGTGCGATTATTTTGGCTGCACCTTATGTAAATATTGTTTTATAAGCTTGGATAAAACCAAATCGAAAATTCAGTGCAGTAATGGCAGGCAGCCCATGCGAAATTTGTTAAAGTAGTCGCTGTCTTGACTAGAATAGGGAATACACATGGGTTTACGTTGGACGGACAGCATCGACATTGCCATTGAGTTATATGAGGCGCATCCCGATGTCGATCCGCAATGGATTCGTTTTACCGATTTGCACGCTTGGGTCTGTGCTTTGCCAGAGTTTCAAGATGATCCCGAAAAATCGACTGAAGGCATCTTAGAAGCCATTCAAATGGCGTGGATTGACGAAGCACGTTAATCTAGCGGTGTGAAGCAAGATTGATTTGCCGATCAAGGTCCTGCACAATGCGCTTCATATCGAAAAAAGCAATTTTTTTACACATCAAAAGCAGAAAATAGCCCATTATTCGGTATAATGCGGCAAAATTTTCGCGTCAACATTGACTTAAGGAGCCAATCATGGCTATTGAACGTACTTTATCTATCGTAAAACCAGATGCAGTTGCTAAAAACCACATCGGTGACATCTTTGCTCGTTTCGAAAAAGCTGGTCTTAAAATCGTTGCGACTAAAATGAAACACCTTTCTCAAGCTGAAGCTGAAGGCTTCTACGCTGAGCACAAAGAACGTGGTTTCTTTGGTGACCTAGTTGCGTTCATGACTTCTGGTCCAGTCGTTGTTTCAGTTCTTGAAGGTGAAAACGCAGTTCTTGCTCACCGTGAAATTTTAGGTGCAACAAACCCTAAAGAAGCTGCACCTGGTACAATCCGTGCAGATTTCGCTGTAAGCATCGATGAAAACGCTGCTCACGGTTCAGACTCAGTTGCATCTGCAGAGCGTGAAGTAAACTACTTCTTTGCTCAAACTGAAGTTTGCCCACGTACTCGTTAATACGCAGTATTCAAACCAGATAAGTGTTATTATGCTTATCTGGTTTTTTATTCTCCGATTTTTATTTTCTGAATAAACCTTTGCTCACCTCTTGAGCTTCTCCTTTCATCTTTAGACATGGTTTAGGTATACACACATGAGTACAGAAGTCCTCGCTGCATCTGCGACAGATGTTCAGCAAGCATCTGCGTCCGCTCCTGCACAGTCTGCGACTGCAGAGAAAGTGAATCTCCTTGGCATGTCACGTCCACAAATGGAAAAATTCTTTGAAGATTTAGGCGAGAAGAAATTCCGTGCAGGGCAGGTGATGAAATGGATTCACCAGTTTTTTGTTACAGATTTTGCTGAAATGACCAATATTTCAGGCAAGTTACGTGAAAAACTGGAAAAGATTTGTGAAATTAAAGCGCCTGAAGTGGTGCATAAAAATTATTCTAAAGACGGTACTCGTAAGTGGGTATTCCGTGTCGGTGATGGTGAAGGCTCATTGGTCGAAACCGTTCTGATTCCTGCCGAAGACAAAACTGGCTCACGTAAAACCCTGTGTATTTCATCGCAAGTAGGTTGTGCACTGGACTGTTCATTTTGTTCTACGGGTAAACAAGGTTTTCAGCGTGACCTAACCCAAGCCGAAATTATTGGTCAGTTGTGGATGGCAAACTATTCCTATATGGAAGATGTGCCTGTGATTGAACGTGAGCGTTCTGTGACCAACGTGGTGATGATGGGTATGGGCGAACCGTTGTTGAATTACGATGCCGTCTTGAACGCCATGCGCATTATGCTAGATGACTTTGCTTATGGCATGTCTAAGCGTCGTGTGACTTTATCGACTTCGGGTGTTGTACCTAAAATTGACCAATTGGCACAAGATATTGATGTGGCTTTGGCAATTTCTTTGCACGCCACCAATAACGAACTGCGTGATGAACTTGTTCCAATCAATAAAAAATATCCATTGGAACAATTAATCGCAGCTTGTCAGCGTTATATTGGCAAAGATGGCAACGAAAGTGCGCGTAAACACGTGACCATTGAATATGTCATGTTAGATGGTGTAAATGACCATCCTGAACATGCGCAGCAAATGATTAAGCTACTCAAGAACCTGCCAAGCAAGATTAATTTGATTCCATTTAACCCATTTCCGCACGCGCCGTATGGACGTTCAAGCCGAAATCGAATTATTTCTTTCCAAAAAACTTTGTCTGATGCAGGTTTTGTGTGTACGATTCGTCAGACACGTGGTGATGATATTGATGCCGCGTGTGGGCAATTGGTCGGACAAGTGGCAGACCGCACCCGCCGTGCCGAACAGTGGAAAAAGAAAGTTGCAGCGCAAAATGAAATCATACGCTCGCAAGGATAATGACTTGTATAGATAACTAACTTGCATCGAACGAAGACGCAAAGGGGATGTCCATTGAATAAGCCTGTATTTAAAATCGCACAAATTACAACTGTTTGTATTTCGGCAATTTTTGCTGCAGCTTGTCAAACCACAGCTCCAACCTTAGGGCAAAAAGACCCTGAAAAAGCGGTGCAAGTACGTACGCAGTTGGCAGCAGAATACTTAAAAAATGGCGATTTAGACTCAGCCAAACGCGCACTTGATCAAGCTTTGGAAAGCGATTCACGTGATTCCACCGCTAATATGATGATGGGCGTGTTGCTGCAACAAGAAGGCAGCAAGCTGAATTTAGAAAAAGCCGATGCGTATTTTAAGCGTGCCATTGCCGCTGACCCAAAAAATGCACAAGCGCGTAACAACTATGGTACGTATTTATATCAAGTAGAACGCTATAATGATGCGATTGAGCAGCTCAGTATTGCAGGTGCAACACTGGGTTATGATCAACGCTTTAGAGCATTGGAAAATGTAGGTCGTATTTACTTGAAATTAGGCGATATAGAGAATGCCGAAAAGTCATTCAAACAAGCCTTGCAAGCCAATCGCGATTCTTATGTTTCAATGTTAGAGTTGTCGGAAATTTTATATTTAAGACAACAATTTGCACCCGCGCGACAATTGTATGAACAATTTGTACGTGCTGTGGGGCAAAAAAATCAGGGTGCGCGTGCCTTATGGATTGGGATTCGTTTAGCACGTGCCAATGGCGATCAATTGGGAACTCAGGTTTTAGTGAACCAGCTGCGTGCATTATTTCCCAATAGCCAAGAATACCAACGTTATTTGCAATTACAGTACAGTACTGAGGCCGTATGGAAGTAAATCCTAATTCACCGCAACCCACACAGGGGACAACGCCTGTACCCCATGCATTAGGAAATGTTCAACGTCCAGGTGAGTACCTTCGTCAAATTCGCGTCAATCAAAAACGCGAACTGGATGATGTTTCAAAAGATTTGAAAATTCCATTAAAAACGCTGATGGCGCTAGAGCAAGACGAATATACCGCTTTGCCTGAAGCGACCTTTATTAAAGGTTATTATCGTACCTATGCCAAATATTTACAGGTCGATGCTTCAGCCATTATTCAGCGTTTTGATGAAATTTATGCCAACGATACAGGGTTGTTGCCAAATCACGCCTTGAACAATTCACCCATCAAAATTATGGGAAAACTGCCAGGCTCTAACCGCGATCGCAATAAAAAGTGGCTCACACGTATCGCTGTGATTGTGGCGGTATTGCTGTTGTTGTGGGCATTGGTCGCGCTAATTCAAAACTGGATGTCGTCTGGTCAAGAGGGTGCAGAACCTGAAATTGCAGTACTGCAATCCGATGTGCAAATCATTTCTGACAATGCGACAGGCAGCACGCCTGCACTTGCTTCGGGCGATCAGCTGAATTTGCAATTTGCTCGTCCAACTTCAGTGCATATTGTTGACTCTGCTGGCAATGTTTTAGCGACAGGACGTCAAGCCTCTACTTTAAATTTACAAGGCGAAGCCCCATTTCAAATTCGCTTAGATGATGCGACTGCTGTGTCATTAAGTTTGAACAATGAGTCGATTTCATTATCGCCATATACTGTGAACGGAAAAGCAGAATTCCGTTTATCTCGATAATGCAGCAAGGTAGAGCGATATCATGATTGTAAATCCAATTCAACGCCGTCCGACCCGTAAAATTCGTGTGGGTTCTGTCTATGTGGGTGGTGATGCGCCCATTAGCATCCAAAGTATGACCAATACGGAAACCTGCGATGTTGCTGCAACCGTGGCGCAAATTCAGCGTTGTGTAGATGCGGGCGTAGACATCATGCGTGTTTCTGTACCGACCATGGAAGCCGCAGCTGCATTTGGTGAAATTCGTAAGCAAGTATCTGTGCCGTTGGTGGCAGACATTCACTTTGACTATAAAATTGCGTTGGCAGTTGCTGATGCGGGTGCAGACTGTTTGCGGATTAACCCGGGTAATATTGGTTCGGAAGCTAAAATTCGTGAAGTCGTAGCTGCTGCCAAACATCATGATATTTCTATGCGGATTGGTGTGAATGCGGGATCGCTAGAAAAAGATATTCAGAAAAAATATGGCGAGCCGACAGGCGCAGCATTGCTGGAATCTGCCATGCGTCATATTGATATTTTAGACCGTCTAGATTTTCAGGAATTTAAAGTTTCAGTCAAAGCATCGAATGTGTTTTTAACCATGGATGCTTATCGTTTGTTATCACAACAAATTGATAATCCATTACATTTGGGCGTAACTGAAGCAGGTATTTACCGTACAGGTACCGTAAAATCTGCAATTGCTTTGGGCGGTCTGCTCATGGAAGGCATTGGCGATACCATGCGTATTTCACTTGCGGCAGAACCTGAAGATGAAGTTAAAATCGGTTTTGATATTCTAAAATCTTTAGGTTTACGCTCTAACGGGATTAACTTTATTGCCTGCCCAAGCTGTTCACGTCAGGAATTTAACGTCATTTCTGTAATGCAGGCATTGGAGGAGCGTTTAGAAGATATTCGTACTCCAATGGATGTATCGGTCATTGGTTGTAAGGTAAATGGTCCAGGCGAAGCCAAAGAAGCAGATATTGGTGTGGTGGGCGCAAGTCCGCGTTCATTGGTTTATCGTAATGGTGAAAAGAGCCATTTAATTGATACCAATCAACTCGTTGATGAAATCGAAAGCATGGTTCGTCAGCGTGTTACAGAGCTTGAAGAAGCTAAATCTAAAGAGATTATTCGTACAAATTTTTCTGAGTAAGTCATGAGTTCAATTGTTGCAATTAAAGGTTTTAATGACATTCTTCCAACGCAAACACCTGCGTGGAGACGTCTAGAGCAACATTTAGCATCTTTAATGGATGCTTATGGTTATCAACAAATTCGTTTGCCAATGGTTGAGCAAACCAATTTGTTTAAGCGTTCAATTGGTGATGCGACCGATATCGTCGAAAAAGAAATGTACACATTCTTAGACAAGGGCAATCCGCCTGAGTCTTTGACTTTGCGTCCTGAAGGAACTGCAGGTTGTGTACGTGCCATGTTAGAGCACAATTTGCTACGTGGTGCGACACCGCGCGTGTGGTATATCGGACCAATGTTCCGTTATGAAAAACCGCAAAAAGGTCGTTATCGTCAATTCCATCAATTTGGTGTGGAAACTTTTGGTGTTGCAACACCAGATATGGATGCCGAACTTATTTTAATGACTGCGCGTTTATGGAAACGTATGGGCGTTGCCGATAAAGTCCGCTTAGAGTTGAATACCTTAGGTGAGTCGGATGAGCGCGCAGCGTATCGTGCCGCTTTGGTTGAGTTTTTGGAAGCGCACAAAGCCGATTTAGACGAAGATTCACAGCGTCGTTTAAGTACCAATCCACTGCGTATTTTGGACTCGAAAGATGCTAAAACACAAAGCATCCTAGAAAATGCACCAAAATTGCATGATTTTATGGGCGAAGATACGCTGAATCACTTTGCCCAATTACAGCAATATTTAACCGATGCAGGCATTGAGTTTGTGATTAATCAAAAACTGGTACGTGGTTTAGATTATTACAATAAAACCGTTTTTGAATGGACAACCACGCATTTAGGTTCGCAAGGCACAGTTTGTGCAGGCGGGCGCTATGATGGTTTGGTTGGGCAGTTGAAGGGTAAGGCAGATCAGTCCGTACCTGCCGTGGGCTTCGCCATGGGCATTGAGCGTTTATTGTTGTTGCTTGAACAAGTCGAAGACAATACGCCTGTACGTGATTGTGAAGTATTCTTGTTGGCAGATCCAACAACTCAAGGCAAGGCGTTGGTTTTAGCTGAGCAAATTCGTGACCAATTCGAACAAGCGGGCAGCCAGATTCGCTTAAAAGTTGGTTCACAAGGCTCAATGAAAAGCCAAATGAAAAAAGCCGATCAATCAGGTGCAATCTATGCCTTGATTTTTGGTGAGCGCGAAGCGGAAGCACAGCAATTGGCAGTGAAAACCTTGGCAACTGCTGAGCAAACGACTGTTGCAGTGACCAAAATTGTGCCTTTCATCATTGAAAAATTTTCTTCACAATAAGCCAAATAACATAAGGAAAAGGGTAATCCAATGAGCGCATTGAGTGATGACGAACAACTTGATAGTTTAAAATCGTTTGCGAAAAAATATGGTTCAGCCATGATTAGCGGGATTTTAATTGCGTTGATTGCCTTTTTCGGATGGCAATATTGGCAGAAAAAAACCTTGGCAGAGCAGCAAATGAATACTGCTAAAGTGCAACAACTGATGGATGATGCACGTACAGCAGAAGGCAATCCAGATGCCTTCAGTCAATTGTCTGCAACTGCCGATAAAATTGTGAAAGAAGCCCCTGATTCTGCGCAAGCTATTCAAACTCAATTCTTAATGGCTAAACTCGCTTACGATCAGCAAGATTTTGCTGCCGCAGAAAAAGCCTTAAAGAAAGTTGAAAACTCTAAAGTAAAAGACCAAGGCTTAGTGCAATTGGTTAAGTTGCGTTTGGCTTATGCACAGTTGGCGCAAAAGAAATACGATGAAGCTATTCAAAGTTTGGCCGCGGTGACTGATCCTGCATTTAAAGCGACTGCAGATGAAGCGCGTGGCGATGTTTATGTCGCGAAAAATGACCGTGAAAATGCCAAAAAAGCCTATCAAAGTGCATGGGATACTTTGGTGGAACGTAAACAAGAACGTCAAATTTTACAAATAAAACTCGAAAGTGTTGGTGTTTTGGTGGATGATCCTGAAATTGAACGCCCAGTATTAGAAACACAAGTGGATGAGAGCTAATGAATAGAAAGTATAAAATACCGTTTGCACTGACCGTTTTAACCCTCGCTTTAGTGGGGTGTTCTACCAATAAAATTAAAGTTGCAGAAGTTAAGCCAAATCCACTGCCAAAACTTGAGCAAGCACAAAGTCTAGTTCCTGTATTTTCACAAAGCGTTGCATCGACTACATCAGCCGATCCACTACGCCTGCAATTAGATGCCGAAAACGGGGTAATTTATACTGTTGATCCTAAAGGTGAGATGGCAGCCTATCAAGGCAAGCAACGTCTTTGGCAAAAACAAGTGTCTAAGCAAGGCTTAACTGCAGGTGTCAATGCTGCTGATGGCATTGTGGTTGCAGGAAACAGTAAAGGACAATTGTTTGCTTTAGATCAGCAAACAGGTGAGCAAAAGTGGGTTGCACAGTTAACAGGTGCAATTCTTGCGCCATCGTTAATTCAGGCGGGTCGTGTGGTGACTGTAAGTAATGACGGCACGGTATATGCACACAATGCCGAAACAGGTCAGTTGGTGTGGACTTACAACTTGCCAAACGTGCAATTTAGTTTGCGTGGTATGGCTGCACCTGTGGCGCTCGATTCACGTACTGTACTGATTGCTTCTGCAAATGCCTATGTCTATGCACTGGATATTGTTACAGGCGTACCACGTATGCAGCGCCGCGTTGCCATTAGTGAAGGCCGTTCAGACATTCAACGCTTAAATGACATTGATGGCGACCCAGTGGTTGCTGGTCAATTCTTGGTGACCACAAGCTACCAAGGTCAGGTCACCGTATTGGACTTGGCTTCACAACAAGTGATTTGGAGTGAAGATGCAAGCAGTACCAAACGTCCAGAAGTTGCGGGGAATGGTGTATTTGTCAGCACTGCAGATGGTAAAATTGCAGCTTACGAAATCACATCAGGACAAGCACTTTGGGAAAATGACAGTTTGCTCAACCGTCGTTTATCTAATCCTGTGTTGTTTGGACAATATTTAGTGGTCGGTGATTTAGATGGTGTTTTACACCTCATTGATCCAAGCTCAGGGCAACTGGTTGGACGTTCAAAAACCAATGGCGAAGTCCGTTCATTGCGTGTAATTGACAATCAACTCTATGTCGCAACGCAAAAGGGCGCATTAAGCGTTTGGCAGAACCGCTAATTTTGTTCTGACTTTTATGCTAAAATAGTTGTCCGTATTTTTACGCGGGGTAATTGAATCATCAATGCCCCGTGTTTTTATTTAATAGAGTGGTCGATGTTCTCTCTGTCGTTTGCGTGGTCGCAACGCTGAACCCAACATCCATACTCTGTTCTTTCTTCCACAGTTTCGGATGTACAGACCATTGAAACTGACTGATCTTGAATAAAGGTTAATCTATGAAACCCGTAATTGCGCTCATTGGTCGTCCGAACGTCGGAAAATCAACGCTGTTTAACCAGATTACCAAGAGCCGTGATGCACTTGTTGCTGACTTTGCAGGTCTGACACGTGACCGCAAATATGGTGATGCAACCTATCAAAATAAATCTTTCATTGTGGTCGATACTGGCGGTATTGGCGAAAGTGAAGGTGGCATCGACTCTTACATGGCTGAACAATCTAAAACAGCCATCCATGAAGCCGATATGATCATTTTTGTGGTCGATGCACGTGCAGGCTTGTTGGCATCGGATGAGCAAATTGCGCGTGAATTGCGTACTTTGGGCAAAAAAGTATTCTTGGTGGCGAACAAAGTAGATGGCGTACATGCCGAAGCCGCTTTGGTTGAGTTCTTTAAACTAGGTATGGGCGAGCCATTGCAAGTGGCTGCCAGTCATGGTCGAGGCGTTCAGCAAATGCTGGAAGACGTTTTGGCGGATGTTCCTGAAGATGAAAACCCAGATGCACATGATCAAGACACAGGTTTGCGTTTAGCCATCATTGGACGTCCAAACGTGGGTAAATCGACACTGGTTAACCGTTTATTGGGCGAAGAACGTGTGGTGGCATACGATCAGCCGGGTACGACACGTGACTCTGTCTATATTCCGTTTGAGCGCAACGAACGTAAATACACCTTAATTGATACTGCAGGTGTGCGTCGTAAAGGTAAGGTCGATGAAATGATCGAGAAATTCTCGATTGTGAAAACCTTGCAAGCCATGAAAGATGCACACGTGGTGGTGATTGTAGTCGATGCACGTGATGGTATTGTCGAGCAAGATTTACACTTGATTGGTTACGCACTTGAAGCAGGGCGTGCCATGGTGATTGCGATTAACAAATGGGACAATATGTCCGAATATGATCGCAAACAATGTAAGTTAGATGTTGAGCGTCGTTTTGACTTTATTCCATGGGCAAAAATCCACCTAATTTCTGCCTTGCATGGTACAGGCGTGGGCGATTTATATCCTTCTATTCATCGTGCTTATGAATCATCACACTTAAAAGTGTCACCTGCCAAATTGACGCAAATTTTGAATGACGCAACAGATGCACACCATCCACCTAAAGTGCAAGGTCGTGCTATTAAAATGCGTTATGCACACATGGGTGGACAGAACCCGCCAACCATCGTGATTCATGGTAATAAGGTCGATAAAACTCCTGCAGATTACCGTCGCTATTTAGAAAACGTGTTCCGTAAAGTCTATAAGCTGGAAGGTACACCTGTAAAAATTGAATTTAAAACCTCTGAAAACCCATTTGAAGGGCGTAAGTCACAAGTGGATGAGCGTACTGCGGCACGTCGTCGTCGTTATGTGCAGAAGTTTAAGAAAGCCGAGAAGAAGTTTAAGCGAGGCTAAGGCTTAAATTTTGACGCGTTTGATTAAAAAATCCCGAATGTGAATTCGGGATTTTTTTTGAGCAACTTAATTTAAATATAGATAGATGTAGAATTAATGACGCTTCGCCAACAAGCTATTCGACAGACGATTTAACCATTGTGGGCTAATACTCGAAAGTTGCATTAGGGTTTTGGCTTTTAAACCGACCGCACGATGCGTATTGGTCAGAATCGAATCTTTAACCGTCGCTTGTTGATACACCACCTGGGCGACATCTTCTGTCGATAAATGCACGCCCATGTTTTGAATGGTGGCTGCATCCATATCTTTCACCATTGCAGTTTGTACAAATAGCGGCATCACATCTAAGACCCGAGTGCCGTATTTTTGCCACTCTATATCTAAACCTTCCGTAATGCCACGTACTGCAAATTTGGAAGCAGAATAAGAAATTAAATCGGCTTGTCCATAAATCGCAGATGCCGAAGACAGGTTAATCACCCGTGCAAAACTTGCTTGTTTTAAATAAGGCAAAGCCGCATGACAACCGTTTAATACACCATTCACATTCACTGCCATAGTCCGATGATGCGCTTCTATGGGTGTGTCTTCAAATGCGCCTGAGTAGAGAATTCCTGCATTATTCACCAAAATATTCAATTCACCTGCCCATTGGCAAAAATCGGATAATGCAGCTTGCCAACTGGCATAGTCTGCTACATCAAGCAAACCTGCATGCGCACGCTCACCCAATTGTTCTGCCAATTGCTGTGCTTGTGTGAGATGAATATCATAAATACCGACACGGTAACCTTGCCGATAAAACAATTGTGCGATTGCCGCACCAATGCCTTGTGCAGCGCCACTAATCAAGATACTGTGCATTTGAACTTGCTCCCTGATGTTATTTTTGTTGTGCATATCGTCCTTGCCGTCTGAGCATAACAAAAAAATGGTGCATTCGTGCAATAAATTGAAATAAGGAACAACCCATGCAGCAATTGCTTTCAATCATGCAACAGTTACGTCAACAATGCCCGTGGGATCAAAAACAAACCCCAGAAAGTTTGACTCAATACGCAATTGAAGAAGCTTATGAAGTTGAAGCAGCAGTGCGTTCAGGCAAGGTGGATGATGTACGTGATGAACTGGGTGATTTGTTGTTGCAAGTGGTGTTTCAGGCACAAATGTATAGCGAACAAGGCGCATTTGATTTTCAGGATGTGGTGCAAGCCATTTGCGATAAATTGATTCGTCGGCATCCACATGTGTTTCAGGCAGAACAGTTTGCGCAGCTCAGCGCAGAAGATGTCGCTGCTTTATGGAAAACCATCAAACAACAAGAAAAACAGGGTAAAGCAAAGTCACGTTTAGATGAGGTGAAACATGCACCCGCCTTGGTGCAAGCACAACAAATTCAACAACATGCGGCACAATTGGGCTTTGACTTTCATACCGTGCAAGGTGCGTATGGCAAGTTAGAAGAAGAATTGCAAGAATTACAACAGGCGATTCAACAGCAACAATCCGATGAAATACAGGATGAGTTAGGGGATTGTTTGTTTTCTTTAATCAATGTTGGGCGTAAACTTGGCGTGTCCAGTGAGTTGGCATTATTGGGCACAATTCATAAATTTAGAACACGCTTTGCTTACATTGAAGATCAGGCCGAATTACAACAAAAAACAATAGAAGATATGACTTTAGAAGAAATGGATCAACTTTGGGAGCAGGCAAAACAACAATTAAAATGACAGGTTTTGCGGCAACATGAATATATCGCAGCAATTAAAAGTTTCTTTTCGCTTTTTTTCTTTCGGATGGCAGTACTGGCTTGCATTGCTGTTATGCAGTATCAGTGTATGGACTACAGCACAAAATGTGCAATCTAAGCCTGCGCAGGTGGGTGGGCACAGCTATGATCAAAACTATTTAAAATGGAAAGCGCAGCAAGCCGCGCAAGATCAGCGTTTAAGTGCGGCTCAAACCACATCATCAAGCGCAGAACATTATTTAGCACGTCCTACTCAGCAAAGTGCGCATACAAATCAAGTGCGTTTAAATAGCGCTTCACTAGAACAATTGCAGCAATTGTCTGGGGTGGGCATGAAAAAAGCACAAGCGATTGTGGAATATCGAAAACAAAATGGAAAATTCCAAAGTATTGAAGAACTTCAGCAAGTCAAAGGGATTGGGTCTGCCTTATTTGCCAAGAATAAACACAAGTTGGCATTGTAGCTGCAAGCAGAATTTTAGCACTGCACATTGCAAAATTAGCATGTGAATCAAATTGCCCTTTGATTGTGTTAGAGATATGATTAGCGACATCTTATCTGTTTTACGTTCAGACGTAGGAGACAGCGTCTTTTGCAAACTTTGCGCGCGTCAAAATGTGGTTTATCTACCGCTCAATTACCTTCTTCCATTTTAGATATTCTAGATGCTTTAACCAAAGCAGGCTATGAAGCTTATATCGTCGGTGGTGGAGTTCGTGACTTAATGTTAGGGCTAAATCCGAAGGATTTTGATGCCGTAACCAATGCCACACCCTCACAAGTGAAAGAAGTTTTCGGACGACGTTGCCGAATTATTGGACGACGTTTTGAGCTGGCGCATGTCTATGCAGGGCGTGAACTAATTGAAGTGGCCACTTTCCGTGCGCCACCGAAAAAAGCTGTGACTTCTGCGGCGGGGATGATTCTGCGCGATAATAACTGGGGCACAATCGAGCAAGATTTTGCCCGTCGTGACTTTTCAATCAATGCGTTGTATTACCAGCCACGCAAAGGCATCGTGTTAGATTTTTGCAATGCCGTAGATGATATAAAGCACAGAAACTTGCGTTTATTGGGCGATCCAACTTTACGTTTTGAAGAAGACCCAGTGCGTATGCTGCGTACTTTGCGTTTTGCTGCCAAATTAAATTTCAATATTGATCCAAAAATTCTTAAAATTTTTACGCCTGAAATGACGCAGTTATTGCGTGATGTATCGCCACACCGTTTATATGATGAGTCGCAAAAACTCTTTACGATGGGACATTTAAATAAAGTCCTGCCGATGTTGATTGAGTTTGGTATTTGGCGTCAGTTATTTGCCGACATCAAGCCAGACATCAACTCATTTATTGAACGTGCAGCAAAAAATACCGATCAACGGATTGCGATTGGTAAAACCATCAACCCTGCATTTTTCTATGCGGTGCTGTTGTGGCAACCGTTTTTAGAGCGTTGTGACTTTTATCTTTCTAAAGGTGTGGTGGCAGCCGAAGCGCGAGCCCAAGCAGGTTTAGATGTACTGAAACGTCAGGCGACACGTACCATTATTCCTCGTTTTGCTGAAACTTTTATTCGTGAAGTTTGGGAAATGCAAACCCGTTTATTGCAACCGAAACCACAGCAAATTGAAGCATTGTCTGGGCATGCGCGTTTCCGTGCAGGTTTTGACTTTTTATTACTGCGTGAAAAAGCAGGCGATAGCTCGACTTTAGGAATGGGTCAGTGGTGGGATGCCTACCAGCTTATGAGCACCGATGAAAAAGAACGTGCGATTGCCCAATATAACCGATTACGTGCCAAGAGCCGCCGTAAAACAGCGCAAGAACCTGTTGATGTGGCACCAGCAACACATGCTGCCGATATGCAGATTGAACCCTTGGTGAATGAGCCTGAGCCTCGTAGTCGACGTGCGCGTAAAGCCAAACAGTATGAAGAAAATCGGGCGCAATTGACTGCTACAGCAAACGGTTCAGGTATTGGTGCAGATCATCCGATTTTAAAACGTAAACGTGTGCAACGTGATTTAAGCCAAGTGATTTTTGGGCCAACACAATGAGCAACATCACCTATATTGGTTTAGGCAGTAATTTGGGCGATTCGCGTCAAATTTTGACTGAAGCGGTGCAAAAACTGGCAACTTTGGGGCAAGTGCAGACTTCTAAACTGTATCAAAGCCCACCAATGGGGCCACAAGATCAGCCTAATTATTTGAATGCTGTGGTACGTTTAGATACCGAACTTGAAGCCTTGGCATTGTTAGATGAATTACAGCGTTTTGAACAAGAGTCGGGTCGGGTGCGTTTACGTCATTGGGGTGAGCGTACGCTAGATTTAGACTTGTTGATTTATGCTGATGCCAACATTCAAAATGAACGTCTGACTGTACCGCATGTGGGGGTGTTAGAACGTGATTTTGTCGTCATCCCGTTGTTAGATTTGGATGCTAACTTAAGCGTTAAGGGACAATTATTAAAACACTCGCCATTGCTTGAACATCCGAGCTTAACTGTTGTAGATGCCAGCAATTGGGCAGGGCTATAAAGTTTTAAATTAAGCATGCGTGATGCTTTTTCCATAGAGGAATATTTTCATGATTAGTTTAAGTGACCTAAGAAAATTTAAAGCGGAAGGTCGAAAATTCTCCTGCCTGACTTGCTATGATGCAAGCATGGCGAAAGCAATGGAAATTGCTGAAATTGATACGATTTTAATTGGCGATTCTTTGGGGATGTCCATTCAGGGGCGTGACTCAACCTTGCCTGTCAGCGTGGCGGATATGGCTTATCATACTGCGGCGGTGCGTCGTGGTAATCAACATGCTTTTATTTTGACTGACTTGCCATTTATGAGTTATGCCACCTTAAATGATGCATTGCAAAGCTCGAAAGAGGTGATGCAAGCGGGTGCACAAATGGTCAAAATGGAAGGTGGTGCATGGCTCAGCGAAACCGTTGCAACACTGACCCGTAATGGTATTCCTGTCTGTGTACATTTAGGTTTAACGCCACAATCGGTGCATGTATTTGGCGGTTATAAATTACAGGCACGTACCCGCGAAGCTGCAGATAAACTGATTGCTGACTGTAAAGCTGTGGTAGAAGCAGGCGCGGCGATTCTGTTACTAGAATGTGTGCCAGCACAGCTAGGTCAAGAAATTTCTGCCTTGTTCCCTGAAATTCCAGTGATTGGGATTGGTGCAGGTGCAGACACTGACGGTCAGGTACTAGTGGTGCAAGACATGCTGGGGCTGACTTTTGGTCGTGTCGCAAAATTTGTACGTAACTTTATGAAAGAACAAGCGGGTGAAACTGCCATTTTGGATGCATTTAAAGACTATCATGCTGCAGTTCAAGATGGTTCTTTCCCTGCACGTGAACAAACTTTCCAAGTCGAGTTGTAATATGAAAACTGAAACCACAATTCAAGGCTTAGCGGCTTCATTACAGCCTGCACGCGCTGCGCGTAAAACCATTGGTTTTGTTCCGACCATGGGCAATTTGCACGAAGGGCATTTGACCTTGGTGCGCGAAGCGAAAAAAATATGTGATGTGGTGGTGGTCAGTATTTTTGTCAATCCAATTCAATTTGGCCCTAATGAAGACTTTGACAGTTATCCGCGAACTTTAGACCAAGACAGTCAATTGTTGGCAGAAGTCGGTTGTGACATTATTTTTGCGCCTTCAGTTGAGCAAATGTATGGCAGCAAACCACGTTTGACCAATATTTCAGTGAGCGAGATTACGGCAGACTTATGTGGCTTGCAGCGTCCTGGACACTTTGATGGTGTTGCGGTGGTCGTGACCAAGTTATTCAATATGGTACAGCCAAACTATGCTTTCTTTGGTGAAAAAGACTATCAACAACTGGCAGTCATTCGTCAGTTTGTACGTGACTTGAATATTCCGCTAGAAGTGATTGGTGTGCCAATTGTACGTGCAGCAGATGGTTTGGCACTTAGTTCACGCAATGGGTATTTGAGCGCTGAACAGCGTCAAATTGCACCGACAATCTATCAAAGTTTAAAGGCCGCTGCACAAGCATTACAGCAAGGTGAAACTTTGTCACAAGTGTTAGCGAATATTAAAGCAACATTGACAGCAGCAGGCTTTGTTGTGGACTATGTAGAGGCGCGTACAACAGAATTGCAGAAAATTGAAGCATTTAGTGAAGATCTGGTGTTGTTCGTTGCAGCAAAATTGGGCAATACACGTTTAATTGATAATTTGCAGGTCAAACATTCTGCATAGCTGGCAATAGAAGGGTTGCATGCCATGAAACGTATTTTGATCGTGACAGGTCAATCGGGTTCAGGAAAATCTTCGGCATTACAAGTGTTGGAAGATTTGGGTTATTACTGTATTGATAATTTACCTTTGGCATTGCTTCCCGAAATTGTGGATAAACTGGATCAGGAAAATAACTTGGAACAGTTGGCATTGGGGGTAGATGTACGCAGCACCCGTGCCGACTTGCAAGAGTTTGATTTGGTATTTGAGCAACTGCAAAAGCATGGTTCAGTCGATATTATTTATCTGACCACGCAAGATCAGGAATTGATTGCCCGTTTTAGCGCATCACGCCGTCCGCATCCACTCTCTAGCCGTTTTAAAAGCTTGAATGAATGTATTCAAGAAGAAAAAAACTTGTTGATGCCGATTCAGTTCCGCTCTACGGTGCATATTGATACCACGGACAAAAGCGTGCATGATTTAAAACATGTGTTGTTGTCTAAACTTGGGCAAACCGACAACCTGATTGTGATTTTACAATCCTTTGGCTATAAGCACGGAATTCCCTTAGATGCCGATTATGTGTTTGATGTGCGTCATTTGCCCAATCCCCATTGGGATTTGGAGCTAAGAAAACATTCAGGCTTAGATGCACCTGTGCAGGAATTCTTGCAACAAAGTCCGCAAACCCATGAAATGTTTCAGGACATCCACCAGTTTTTAGAAAAATGGTTGCCAGCCTTTGCCGAAGGGCATCGTCACTACATCACCATTTCAATTGGCTGTACGGGTGGGCAACACCGTTCCGTTTATATCGTAGATAGACTAAAAAAAGCACTTGAGGCAAAATGGTCTATTCAAGTCTTACACCGAGAAATGAAGCACTGGTCATGATTGACACAACTGTTGACGTAATTAATAAACTAGGTTTACATGCACGGGCATCTGGGAAACTGATTGAAGTGACCACCAAATTCCGTTCGTCAATCCAAATTGGTAAAGGCGACAAATTGGTTGATGCCAAAAATATTATGTCCTTGCTCATGTTAGGTGCAGGCAAGGGAACTACTTTACGCTTGGTGATTGATGGTGCAGATGAAGAAAAAGCTTTATCTGATATTCAAGCACTGTTTGCAGCAAAATTTTACGAGGCAGATTAATCGTGGCACGTCGACCGCAACGTTTTACCGAAGATGACTTTGAATCTTTAGAAGGGCGTGCAAGTAAAACCGAACAGAAAAAAGCCGTACAACGTATGGCTGCACTGGGCGAACAATTGGCGCAGTTAAGCGCCAAACAAATTCAGAAACTTCCAGTAGAAGAGCGTTTAATTGATGCTTTACTGGAATTGCAAAGCATTACTTCACATGAAGCACGTCGTCGTCAGTGTCAGCGTATTGGTAAATTGTTGCGTAATGAAGATGAAAGCGTAATTTTGTCTTATTTGACACCGCAACAAGGTGCGAAAAAAACCGCACAGTTACAGCGTTGGGTAGAGCGAATTATTAAAGACGGCGACCCTGTGATTAATGATTTTAGTAAAACCTATAAAGCAGCTGAGCGTCATACGCTGCGTCAGCATGTGTTGCGTATCCACCGTGATATGAAACAGGAAGTGTCTGCGGAAGAACTTGAAGCATCTAAGCTCAAGTTGTTTAACTATGTGCAGCAAGTGGCTTTGCTGTCAGAAAACTAAGCTATCAGAGAACCAAGTGATCAAACGCGAGCTTGTCTGATTGCAATAAAAAACGACTCATAACGAGTCGTTTTTTATTGTCTTTTATGTGTAAGGATTTTCAAATTTTAGCCGAACTCACCGACTGAACGCTCTTTGGCCCATTCACGCAGTACAAATTTTTGTAATTTACCTGTCGATGTTTTTGGAATTTCAGTAATCACCACATCCTTTGGTACTTTAAAACGCGCCAAATGTTGACTGCAATAGGCAATAATTTCTTCAGGGCTGACCTGCTTGCCTTCTTTCAGTTCAATAAAGGCACACGGGACTTCCTGCCAACGTGGATCTGGTTTTGCCACCACTGCAGCAGTCAAAATTGCAGGATGTTGATACAACACCTCTTCCACTTCGAGTGAAGAAATATTTTCACCACCTGAAATAATCACATCTTTAGAGCGGTCAGTAATTTTGGCGTAGCCATCGGGTTGGCAGACAGCTAAATCGCCCGTATGGAACCAGCCACCTGCAAATGCTTCTGCGGTGGCTTCTGGGTTTTTCAAATAACCTTTCATCACGATATTGCCACGGAACATAATTTCGCCCATGGTTTTGCCGTCTTTTGGTACAGGTTGCATGGTTTCTGGGTCTAAAACTTTCATGCCATCTTGCAGCGGATAAGGCACGCCTTGACGCGAATGTAATTGTGCTTGTTCTTGAATGGATAGGTCGCTCCAGCCTGCTTGAGAAGCACACAGCGCAGATGGGCCATAGGTTTCAGTTAAGCCATAAACGTGAGTTACGTTAATGCCAATATTGCGCATACCTTCAATAATTGCTGCTGGCGGTGCAGCACCCGCAACCATCACTTCAACACGGTGATCAAACTGGGTCTTTTTCTCCTCAGGGGTGTTGATGAGCATCGACAAGACAATTGGCGCACCGCAGAAATAATCGACTTTGTGCTCTGCGATTAATTTAAAAATCAGTTCAGGGTCGACTTTACGCAAGCAGATATTGGTGCCACCGTTGGCTGCCATCGTCCATGCAAAACACCAGCCATTACAGTGAAATAGGGGCAGTGTCCATAAGTAGGTCGCACGGGGTGTCATCCCGCAGGCAATAATATTGCTGGCTGCATTAATGTAAGCACCGCGATGATGATAGACCACGCCTTTCGGGTTGCCTGTCGTGCCAGACGTATAGTTCAGGCTAATTGCATCCCATTCATCTTTAGGTAAATGCCATTCAAAATTGGGGTCACCTGCAGCCAGCCAAGTTTCATATTCAATCTGTCCGATGCTGAGAGCGTTGGCGGCATGTTCATATTCTGTATCGTTGACATCAATCACATAAATTTCATGATTGACCATCTCCAACGCTTCTTGTGCTAAAGCTGCAAATTCAGGGTCCACCAAAAGCACTTTGGATTCTGCGTGATCAAGCATAAATGCCAGTGTTTTAGCATCTAGACGAGTATTTAAGGTATTCAGCACTGCACCTGCCATTGGTACGGCAAAGTGTGCTTCTAGCATGGCGGGAACATTAGGGAGCAGCACCGAAACAGTATCATTTTTGCTGATGCCTAAATTTTGAAGTTGATGCGCAAATTGGCAGCAGCGCAAATAAGTTTCGCGCCAGGTAATTTGACGGGAACCGTGAATAATTGCGTTTTGGTGAGGGTAAATATAAGCTGCCCGTTCTAAGTAACGTAATGGGGACAAGGCGACAAAGTTCGCAGGGGTACGCGGTAATTCATCGTATGCGCTGACCATTGTTATTCTCCATAATATGTGTCGTTATTTTATCCAACTTAAAAAGATAGGGATTTTATGGCAGCTTTGCAGTTATGCTTTAGTCGAAAATCTGTTGTTTTTGTTTTGAATCGCTTGTAAGTAAATTTAAAAAATAGTTTAAGTAAAATTTAGCAGCTATTTTTTATTCAATAAAAATAGTAGCTTATTGGAAAATATTAACTTATTCTGTCATTTGGCTTTTATAGAGTGATGGGCTGAGACCTGTCCAACGCTTAAATGCACGTCGAAATTCGCGTAATTCACTAAAGCCAAGTTGTTGGCTAATTTCAGTCATGCTCAAAGGCTGTTGTAGCAGTTGTTTGGCTTTATTTTCCAAAACGTGTTGGCGCAGGTTTTGGAAGTTGCAGCCTTCGGCAAGTAATTGTCTGCGTAAATGTCTTTCGCTCATTTGAAAATGTTGTGCCGCTTGGTGCATATCAAAGTGCTGAGGTAAATGCTGTTCGATTAGATAACTCAACACGTGTGCATATTGCTGTTGATTAATCGCCTGCATATCCTGATACGCTTGTTGGCAGACACGCAGGGCGGTGCTGTAATTGGCGGCACTAGAGGTTTTAATTTGGCGTCCTAAAATCTCTGGTCGGAACACCAAAGCATTCATGTATGATGAAAAGTGCAGAGGACATTGATAATGCACCTGATAAGCCTCTAAATAGTCGGGTTGGGCAAAACTAAAATGCACTTCGACCAAATCTTGATGATTGCCAAGCATGACGTCTAAGCAGCTAACAATACTGGAGAGGACTTCATCGCAAAAAAAGCGCAGTAAGTTCCCCGTGGGATAACGCTCTTTCATCACCAGTGTAGGAGAGGTCGAGGAAAAATCGTACTCCAAATCCATCACACTGCCTGAAATGGGATGGTACTGCAGTCCTGTCTGTGAGGCTTCTACAACATTTTGACTGGACACCATGGCAAAACCGAGCATGCCCATGGAAATCAGCCCCTTGTCACGTCCAATTTCTAAGCCTAAATGTGCACATTGAGTGTCTTGCAGGGCGCGTGTCACCACTTTGCAAATATCTTGAAATGAAACAAAACCATTGCCTTGGACGATTTGATCAAGATCTTGAGAAATTCCCTGAAACCATGGTTGATAGGGGATCTGTTGTTCTTTGGCGTAATGAATCAGACCTGACAATAAGGCAGGCGGCACGTGCTGCAGCAAGTAGTTTGAAGTTGCTGACATAAGTCCGATTATCCCCCCATGCCATTGTCGCTTTGACCCTTATTTGCCGTGATGCAATTTTGTTTAATGGCGTTGATCAGCGTCATGACTGATTGTATAGATGAAAAGGAATACGATTGCAATGTATTTGGTGGGTTGGGATAAACAGGAAATTCATATTCAGCCAAAAGGGCTTGCCATGTTTGGTTATGGCAACTGGAAACATCGTGCCTATGAACAACGAACAGCTTTATTTGCCCGCAGTATTTGTATTCAAACCTTAGACAATGACTTATTAATTTTTTGCTGTCTGGATATGGGGTGTGTGACCTATGCCATGCGTCATTTAGCGATACAGCGTTTACAGCGTAAACTGGGGGAGCGTTTTCAGCCGCAGCGTTTGGTATTGATGGCAACGCATACTCATTCTGCACCTGGCGGTTGTGCACATGAAGCGTTGTACAATATGCCCACACCTGGTTTTGTGCCTGAACATTTAAATGCAGTGGTCGATGCGATTGTGGGCAGTGTGCTCAAAGCTTTGGCGACCCAGAAAAAACCGATATTTATATGAGCAATGGTCGTTTTGCAGAAGAAACGCCAGTGGCATGGAATCGCTCTTTAACAGCGTATAACCGTAATCCTGATGTATCTCGTAGAACGCTGGAACAGGCACATTTGGCCTTAGATAGTGATATGCAATTGCTTGGTTTTTATCGCGAAGGTAATTTACAGGCAGTTTTTTCTTTATTTGGGGTGCATGCTACCTGTTTAAGCAGTCGTTTAAGCGCTCATGATGGTGATAACAAAGGTTATGCCGCACTTTGTACCGAGCGTGCACTGCAACAACGTGGGGTCAAAAATCCTGTGGCAATTTTTGCCCAAGCCGCAGCGGGTGATGTTTCTCCACATTATCATGGCCCTGAGCAGTCACAGGTACGTGCTGCAATGCGCGATGAAAAAGAATACGAATATACACAGCAAAATGGTCGCTATCAAAGTGAATTGGCACTGAAAGCTTTGGCACATAGAGGTACGCCGTTAATGGGAGCTTTAGATGCTGTGTGCCATTATGTCGATTTAAGCAATATTGAAATTCCAGTTGAATTTGCGATGGGGCAAACAGATGCAAAAACCAGTGCAGCCTGTCATGGTGCAGCATTTTTTGCAGGAACACCTGTAGATGGTGCAGGTGTGGCACAACCGATTTTTAAAGGTATGCAATGGTTAGCGCAGCGAGTGAAAAAGAAAAAGTTGAGTAATCCTCAAGCCGCAGATTATAGCTATTATCAACAGCTATATGCCTCACAAGGCCCCAAAGATATTGTGCTGGAATGTGGTTCTAAAACCATTTTTGGCAAGCCACTGAATCATTATCCTAAATTTTTAGACAAACTGATTGCAGAAATGAACAAGCAGGCCAGTGTAGGCGCAATTGATCATAGCTTGTTGGTACCGAATGTAGTGCCATTACAATTAATTAAAATTGGCGACTTAACCTTGCTGTGCTGTCCTGGGGAAATTACTACTGTTGCAGCTAAGCGGCTCAAAGTAACCGTACAACAAGAATTGGAATCGACTCAAAAAGTATGGTTGGCTTCATATTGCAATGATTATATGGGCTATGTGACCACCTTCGAGGAATATCAACAACAAGCCTATGAAGGTGGTCACACTTTATATGGACAGTGGACTTTGGCAGCGTTGCAAACTAAATTTCAATATTTCGCAGAGCAATTGAATTTGCCTATTCCACAACGCGATACAGCATCGTTATTACCGCCCGCTGTACCTTTGGATGAATTAGAAAAAAGAACATATCGTGACAGTTTGAAAGCTAATGCGCTAAATGAATTGTAGTTTTTTTATACATTGTTCCATGTGAAACATATTCTAAATCATGTACTAGTCAGGAGGTTAATCTAAATCAATATGGATAGAGAGGTCATTTATCTCATCCATGTGTCTCTATTTTTTTAATGCGGTACTTTAAAAAGTAACGCAAAACAAACTGCAATAAAAATAAATGCCACGCAGAAAAAGGAAGGATTATGAAACAGCGTTGGAGTAACTGGTCTGGAAAGCAAACAGCCTATCCAGACTTTTTACAGCCGAAAAATGTAGATGAACTGAAAAAAATTGTGCGAAAGCACGACAAAATTAGAATGGTCGGAGCAGGGCATTCCTTTAGCCCCTTAGCCACAACCGATGATGTGATGGTGAATTTAGATCATATTCAGGGGGTGCATCAATTTAATGCACAAAAGCAGCAATGCACCTTACATGCAGGGACTCGGCTGTACAAACTGGGTGAATGTCTAGCTCCGATTCATCAGGCGCTGCAAAATCAGGGCGATATTGATCATCAGAGTTTGGCAGGTGTGGTTGCAACAGGAACACATGGCACAGGTGTGGATTTACCTTGTCTATCGGCTTTGGTGACTGATTTTGAACTGCTCACAGCAGAGGGTGAGGTGTTGCAATGTTCACCTGAACACAATGCTGAAATTTTTCAGGCAGGTCGGGTCGCGCTGGGCAGTTTTGGGGTGATGACCAAAATCACTTTACAAAACCGTTCGCGCTATAAACTCAAAGAGCAGCTACGTTTATGTGCCTTGAGTGATATTTATCAATATATAGACCGTTGGAAGCATCAACATCGCCATATTGAGTTTTGGGCATTTTTACACAGTGATCAGGTGATTTTAAAAACCTTAGATGAGAGCCGAGGATTGACGGATCCTCGTCCGCAACATTGGTTATCAGAAGACCGTTTATTAAATTTTTGTTCGGAAATAACCCGTGTTTTTCCACAGTTAAATCCGTATTTACAATCTTTGTTGGGCGTGTTTATCAAACCGAGTACTCATGTCGATTGGTCGAGTCAAATTTTCCCAACGCCACGCAATACCAAATTTAACGAAATGGAATACCAATTGCCTGCCGAGCAAGGTTTGGCGTGTTTAGAAGAATTATTGGCGGTTTTGAAACAACAGCGTGTCGCCATGTTTTTCCCAATCGAGTTTCGCTATGTCAAAGGCGATGATATTTGGCTGAGTCCTTTTTATGGACGGGATTCGGTGTCTATTTCAATCCACCAATTTTATAAACAAGATTGCCAACATATTTTTAAATGGGTCGAACCGATTTTACAAAAATATCAGGGACGTCCACATTGGGGCAAATTGCACAGTATGCAAGCGGATCAATTACGTGAGTTATATCCAAAATGGGATGATTTTATGCAACTTCGTGAGCAGCTTGATCCACAGCAAAAATGGATTAATCCATATTTAAGACAAATTTTCACGATTCCAAGTTTGAGTGCAGCGTGATGTTCAATAAACAACTCAAGCAATCGCAAAATAAGAGCATTCAATTAGGGAGCGTGACATGCAAAGTGATTATTTTCAGCAACTCACCCACAGTTTGCAGCAACAGGGTACAGGAACACCGCAACTGATTGTGGATATGGCACGTTTTCAGCATAACTTGGATTATGTTGCAGCCCATTTGCCTGCACGGTTGCAACCACGACTGGTGGTGAAATCGCTAGCGTGTTTGGAGATATTGCAACACGCAAGCCAAAGTCTGAATACGCAGCGTTTTATGTTGTTTCATCTGCCACATTTGTATGAAGTGATGCAGCACTTTCCACAAGCAGATGTACTGTTTGGCAAGCCAATGCCAATACGTGCGGTAGATGCTTTTTATCAGCAGGTGATGGCGTCTGCTGAGAATATCCAATTGCATTTACAATGGTTGGTTGATCAACCTGCACGTTTACAACAGTATTTACATTTGGCACAACAACGCCAGCTTTGTTTGAATATTAATCTTAAAATTGATATCGGTTTGCATCGTGGTGGGGCGCAAGATCATGCTGGATTTATGCAAATGCTGGAATTGATTCAGCAGCATCCACAACATTTAAAACTGTCAGGTTTGATGGGGTACGATGCGCATGTGGTGAAATTACCAAATGTATTTCATGCACAAGCCAAAGCCTATCAACACTCACAGCAGCAATATAGAAATTATAAACAACTGATTCAGCATCATTTTCCAAAGTTGTGGCAGGATGACTTGTGTTTTAACGGTGGTGGTAGCCTGACATTTATGCAGCATTGTCAGCACAGTGAATGTAATGATCTGGCTTTTGGTTCGATGTTGCTTAAACCCAGTGATTTTGATTTAAAAATCTTGTCAGATTTGCAATCGGCTTTGTGGATTGCAACACCTGTTTTAAAGGTATTGGCTGCGGTACTAGTGCCTGGCTTAGATCGTTTGCAGTCCTATTTGCCACAATCCAATCAAGCCGTTTTTGTTTATGGTGGCTATTGGATGGCAGATTATGTTTATCCTGAGAGCAGTCATCCACATGCTTTATACGGACGCAGTAGCAATCAAGAGTTGATTCAAGTACCCAAACAGCATCGCATCCAAATAGATGATTATGTATTTTTACGCCCGCAACAGAGTGAGGCGGTGTTGCCACAGTTTGAAGCGGTGTATGCCTATCAACATGGACAATTCACGCCGTGGGCAACCTTTAGGGAATAAAAACAGCTGAAATGCCGATTCTTTGGCTTTTTTAGTACACAAAGGTTTAAACCTGTACGCAAGCCGTGTAAAATTTAAGGCGCTTTTTATTTATACACCGTTTTTATCTTTTGAGGGTCTCCCTTAATCATAATCTCGCGGTGATATGCTCCATGGTACGGGGCATCACTCCTTAAGGATTTTTATCTATGCCTATTATCACTTTGCCAAATGGCGATCAAAAACAGTTTGATCAAGCCGTATCTGTGATGGAAGTTGCTCAAAGCATCGGTCCGGGTCTTGCCAAAAATACAGTTGCTGGACGTGTGAATGATCGTTTGGTCGATGCCTGCGATTTAATTACCGAAGATGCAACCCTACAAATTATTACGCCTAAAGATGAAGAAGGCGTAGAGATTATCCGTCACTCATGTGCGCACTTAGTGGGGCATGCGGTAAAACAGCTTTTTCCTGAAGCGAAAATGGTGATTGGCCCTGTCATTGAAGAAGGTTTCTACTATGACATCTGGATGCCTCGTCCATTTACGTTAGATGATTTGGCAGCAATCGAAGAGCGTATGAAAAAGCTCATCGACCAAGATTATGATGTTGTGAAAAAAATGACCCCGCGTGATGAAGTAATTGCAGAATTCACAGCGCGTGGCGAAGAATATAAATTACGTTTGATTGCAGACATGCCAAACGAAACCCAAATGGGCTTGTACTATCATCAAGACTATTTGGATATGTGTCGTGGTCCACACGTTCCAAACACTAAATTCTTAAAGTCGTTCAAACTCACCAAAATTTCAGGCGCTTATTGGCGCGGTGATGCGAAAAACGAACAGTTACAACGTATTTATGGTACGGCTTGGGCGGACAAAAAACAGCTCGCAGCGTATATCAAACGTATTGAAGAAGCAGAAAAGCGTGACCACCGTAAAATTGGTAAAGCTTTGGACTTGTTCCATATGCAAGAAGAAGCACCAGGCATGGTGTTCTGGCATCCAAATGGCTGGACGATTTACCAAGTACTTGAGCAGTACATGCGTAAAGTACAACAAGACAACGGTTACCTAGAAATTCGTACCCCGCAAGTGGTCGATTTCACGCTATGGGAAAAATCAGGACATGCTGCCAACTACGCAGACAATATGTTCACTACCCATTCTGAAAACCGTAACTATGCAGTAAAACCAATGAACTGCCCATGTCACGTACAAGTCTTTAACCAAGGGTTAAAGTCATATCGTGATTTGCCAATTCGTCTGGCAGAATTTGGTTCATGTCACCGTAACGAGCCATCAGGTTCACTGCACGGCATTATGCGCGTACGTGGCTTTACTCAAGACGATGCCCACATTTTCTGTACCAAAGAACAAATTGGGCCAGAAGTTGCAGACTTCATCAAACTGACTTTAGATGTTTATAAAGATTTCGGTTTTGAAGAGGTGCAAATGAAACTGTCTACACGTCCTGAAAAACGTGTGGGAGATGATGCACTTTGGGATATGGCAGAAAAATCTTTGGCTGATGCCTTGGATGCTGCAGGTCTGGAATGGGAGTTACAACCGGGTGAAGGTGCGTTCTACGGCCCGAAAATTGAATTCTCACTGAAAGACTGCTTAGGTCGTGTGTGGCAATGTGGTACAATTCAGTGTGACTTTAACTTGCCTGAGCGTTTAGAGGCATCTTATGTCACTGAAGACAATGATCGTGATCAGCCTGTAATGTTGCACCGCGCAATTCTTGGCAGCTTTGAACGATTTATTGGTATACTTATTGAGCACTATGCAGGCTTTATGCCACCATGGTTAGCGCCAGTGCAAGCTTGTGTCATGAATATTACCGATTCACAAGCTGCTGCAAGTGAACAGGTCGTCGCAAAACTTAAAGAAAACGGTATTCGTGCTATTTCTGACTTGAGAAATGAGAAAATCGGCTTTAAGATTCGTGAGCGTACATTAGAGCGTATTCCATACTTACTGGTACTTGGGGACCGTGAAGTGGAAGAAGGAACGGTAAACGTCCGTACTCGCTCAGGAACAAATTTGGGTACTATGTCAATTGATGCTTTCATTGACCTAGTGAAAACAGCCGTCGCAGAACGCGGCCGGTATATTGTGGAGTAACAGCGATTAAACAGCCTGACCGTAATCAACAGGGCGGAAAATCTAACCGTCCTGCTTTGAATGATGAAATTCGTGCAAAAGAAGTCCGTCTTGTAGACGAAAATGGTGAGCAAAAAGGTATTGTAAGCTTGGCTGATGCATTACGCGCAGCAGAAAGCGTTGACCTTGACTTGGTGGAAATTGTGGCAAATGCCGAACCACCGGTGTGCAAAATCATGGACTTTAACAAGCATTTGTTTGATCTAAAGCAAAAGCAGAAAGAAGCGAAGAAAAAACAGCATCAAGTACAGGTGAAAGAAATCAAGCTCCGCCCTGCGACTGATGTTGGTGATTACAACGTAAAATTACGTGCAATTATCAAATTCCTTGAAGAAGGGAACAAGGTAAAAATCACTTTACGCTTCCGTGGTCGTGAAATGGCTCACCAACAGTTAGGTTTGGCTCAATTGCAAAAAGTTGAAGCAGATGTAATTGAATATGGTGTAGTTGAACAAGCACCAAAAATGGAAGGTCGTCAAATGGGTATGTTGCTTGGTCCTAAAAAGAAAAAGTAATCCCATCTTGAACAAAAGAAGCACTGCACCTTGGCGGTGCTTTTTTTTGCGTGATGAAAGTGAGCATCTATGTTTCATGTTTATGAGATATGCCATTCGATAAAAAAACTCTACGCAGCGACACGCAACAAACGCTTAAAAACATGCTATAACTAAAACCGCAGTAGAAGAATGCTGGTCAAAAAGCAAAAAAAGTAATGAAGGATAAAACATGATTGATCTTTATTATTGGGGCACCCCCAACGGTCATAAAATTAGTATTGCACTTGAAGAAATGGGTTTGGAATATCAAATTTTCCCCATCAATATTTCAGAAGATGATCAATTTCAGCCAGATTTTTTAAAAATTTCGCCCAATAATAAAATTCCTGCAATTGTCGATCAGAACGGTCCGCGTGGTGAGCCAATCTCTGTGTTTGAGTCGGGTGCAATTTTGCAATATCTAGGGCGCAAAACTGGCATGTTTTATCCTACCGATGAACAGGAGCGTGTTGAAGTAGAGCAGTGGCTCATGTGGCAAATGGGTGGTTTTGGTCCAATGTTAGGACAGAATCATCATTTTAGCCGTTATGCACCAGAGAAAATTCCTTATGCGATTGAACGCTATATCAATGAATCCAAGCGTTTGTATGGCGTGTTAAATAAGCAGTTGATGGGGCAAAAGTACGTGGCGGGCGAATATTCAATTGCTGATATGGCTATTTTGCCGTGGGCGTTACGTCATGACTGGCAAAATATTTCGCTGGAAGATTATCCGTATGTACAAGACTATATTACACGGCTGACTGCGCGCCCTGCAGTGCAGAAAGCACTCGCGATTCAAGTTTAAATCTACTTTTATGCTAAGATGCCAGCCACCTGATACCTCACTTTTTCAGGTGGCTTTTTTATTGGATGAGCTATGCAAGAATTTTTTTTAAACTTTACCAAGATTGTTGAGCAAAATGCCAAAGTGTATTGGAGCATTATTTTGGGCATTGTGTCTTGCTTGATCTTATTTGTGATCGAAGCATTTCATGTGCAGAATATGATTGCGGCTTTAAATAGCACAGATCAACAGGTTTTACGTGCTGCGATTGAGCCTGTTACTCAGCGTTATACATGGGCACGTGCGGCACTTATTTTGCTTAGTATTGTTTGGGCGAACTGGGAATATTGTAAAACCAAGCAGGCTTTAGGGCTTTAAATCGTCTATGCTTTGGACGCTGTTTGGTTTATTTTTATCTGCATTTGGTGCGGCAACTTTATTGCCTTTACAGTCCGAAGCTGTGTTGTTGGGGCTGTTATATGAAGGCAGCTATGCACCCATTTGGCTGATTAGCATTGCCAGTCTAGGCAATATTTTAGGTTCTTGTGTGAACTGGTATTTGGGACTCAAGATCGAACATTATAAAGATAAAAAGTGGTTTCCTGTTTCGGCTACACAATTAGAAAAAGCACAGCACACCTACGCCAAATATGGGTTTTGGTCTTTACTGCTCAGTTGGGTGCCGATTATTGGTGATCCAATTACGCTGATTGCAGGTTTAATGAAAGAACATTTTGCCCGTTTTGTGTTGATGGTGAGTCTAGCCAAAATCGGGCGTTATCTGTTTATTTATTTTGTTTATACATGGGTTTAAGCAAGCAACCCCTATTATCTATAGACACTTATGACTGTTCTTGAGCATCACACGTGTTTAAATCAAAATAAATTTCATCTTTTAATTTTGACTTTTTATACAGCCAAAATTGACGCGGTACATCTACTTGAGCAGCTTTCACTGCAGCTAAAACTTGTTGATCAAGTGCGTATTGTCCCGAACCTTGTGTCAATTTCACACGTTTCACTTCGCCATGCTTATTTACTTTGAATTGAAACTTTAACTTACGTGAGTGATTTTTTAAATCTTCCGCACTTAAGTTTAATTGTGGTTGACTACGATACTTAAATTGAACTTTTTGCTGTTGTTGCTGTGCTAACCATTGTTTAGATTGAAAATCAAACTGGCAATCTTCGTGCTGGTTATCCTGAAATCTTAAATTAAAGCTTTGAAAACCAATGGTCGGTACGGCAGTATCTTCTACATAGGTCGGTTGAATTTCAGCAGTGCGAACCGCTTGTAATAAGGCATCATCTAATTTTTTCAGCCCTGTACTTTCTTGAATAGTGGCTTGACTGATTTTGCCGGTTTCATCTGCATAAATACGCACAATTGCAGCTCGGTTTTGTTGATTTAAATCTTCATTTTTATATTTGGGTTGTGGAAACTTGCGCCATGCTAAGCGTGTGGTGAGATGAGCAGGCAAGGCAGCACTTTTTTGTACTTCGAGTGTGGCTTTTGGTGTCGATTTCTGCTGCGGTGGTTTTGCAAAAAGATGCGTCGCACTGAGTCCAAGCAATAGAGTTATATATAAAGATGTTTTCATCATATTACGGTCTTTTTTATCTCACACAAGACGAGGCGAAGTATTGATGGAATTGTGAATAATCGCAAGGGTAATCCGCAACTTATTGCAAGTTTTTAGGGTGTTGATCTGCACAATTTTTGACAGAGCTTTAGCTTTATTTTGAATTGTAGTGGGTGTTCACAATTCCAGTATTTTTTCCTGAGTTGAATTACGGCAAATGAGTGAGGTAATGATCATTTTTTATTTAGCCAATATGCTTTTGTTTTAAGCAAAGATGCTTTAGAATACTCGCTCCCTTACCTGCAGGTCGTTTTTGCAATGGTGCAGACGTGCCGAACAGGTGTTTAAAGAGGTTGTTATGGCTAAGTTAAAAACTCGCCGTGGTGCAGCTAAACGTTTCAAAGCGACTGCTAACGGTTTCAAGCGTAAACAAGCGTTCAAACGCCACATTTTGACCAAAAAATCTGCTAAACGTATCCGTCAATTGCGCGGCTGTGTAATGGTTCACGTGAGTGACGTTGCTGCTGTTCGTGCTATGTGCCCATACATCTAAGGAGATTATAAATGGCTCGTGTAAAACGTGGTGTACAGGCTCATCGCCGTCATAAAAAAATTCTTGCTCGTGCTAAAGGTTACTATGGTGCTCGTTCACGCGTATATCGCGTAGCGTTCCAAGCGGTAATCAAAGCAGGTCAATACGCTTACCGTGACCGTCGTCAAAAGAAACGTCAATTCCGTGCTTTATGGATTGCGCGTATCAATGCGGGCGCTCGTCAAAATGGTTTATCGTACAGCCGTATGATCGCTGGCTTGAAAAAAGCACAAGTGATTATCGACCGTCGCGTACTTGCTGACATCGCTATGCATGACGCAGTTGCATTTGCTGCTTTAGCTACAAAAGCTAAAGATGCATTAGCTGCATAAGTCTTTATGACTTAAAAGAAAGACCGCATTTGCGGTCTTTTTTTATGCCTGAAATTTAGGGTCTCTGCCAAGTTTCATAACTCAATCTGAGAAATTTTTAGCCACAGCCTGAGCAAAAACAAGCACTGCTTTGTTTGCAGCGGAAGGCGCAGCGAAGGATAAGCATATTTTTTGCTGCTATTGCGTTATGTGCCAGTCATTTAGAATGACTAAATTTCCTGTCCCATGCCTTATATCAGCTAAAAAATATGCGTTGTCGCAAACATAGACGAATTGTCAACAGCCCCTAAGCTTATAAACCAAAATAATAGGCAGCTGCACAAATAACCACAGTCATTAAAATCAGTTTAATCACGGCAGATGTACCCACTTTATGCGTAGCTGCAGGTGTTGGTATTTGTGGTGAAGCGATGTTTTGTACTTGGCTAGGCGTTGATTCAAAAGGATCAGGTGTTTGCACTGGCGTGAGCTGTGCGGTCTGATAATGGTTCGCAACCTTGGTAATAAATTTGGCGTGTAAATCTTCAAGTTTCTGAGAAAAATGACGTAAATTGAGTTGTTCGCTTGGTTCAAGTTCTGTGCCATCGGCATGATAAGGATGCTGGATTTTATTCTGAATGTGTTGATCCAGTGCATCTAAACGATACAGCATCTGATGTGCATAGGCAGCAGGGTAGTCTGCGGGAATTAACGCCAAAGTTGGGTACATGCTTTCAGTTGCGTTTTGAGTAAGATCTACACCGAAATAAGGTTTAGCGCTTTGCTCTGGTTCAACAAACTCTGTAGCACAAGGATTTAAAAATAACTCGGAGCGAATAAAGCGATCAATTTCATCCCAGTTTGGAGAGGCAAAATCTGTATCGAGCTGTCTGGCAAGTTTGTGATTTAATTGATAACGCCACATGACTTCTTGACGTAGCTCGCTCTGTTGGGAAACAGGCGCCATATAATCTTGTTCTGCGGTATACCATTCTGCAAGCTCTTTTCCGAAAATCCAAGCAGATTTGTGCTGTGCCTCGTGACTCACAATAAAGTGTGCAAAAGGCAATAACTCTACATTTGGATTGGGGTTTTTTTCATCATTTAAAATACTTGCCTGATGTAGGCTTAAACGTCGCACACCTTGTTGTTTAAGATGCTCTAACCAGATTTGAAAGTGTTGTGCCAGTAAATGTTGTGACAATAAATCACGAAACTGAATTTGATGCTGGTTAAACACTTGATGCTTGAGCCAATGATTAAAACTTAAATCTTGAGCCAAATATTCATTGCCATAAGTCACAAGGGCAAGTTGCTGTTTCCAAATCTGATCGAGCGCCATAATGTTGAGATCTCGTGGTGATTGGCTTTATCTTATACTTTTTGTATTTCAAGATGCTAATCTAATTTTCATTACATCGAAGCTTCATCAAAGCGACTAAAAACTGTTAGAATACGGGGTTTTTAAATTATTTCTAAATTGTTGCTTTTGAGAGTTACTATGTCACTGGAAGCCCTGACCAATGAAGCGCTCGCTGCAATTGCAGCAGCAGAGGACCTTGCTACACTCGACCAGGTGCGAGTGCAATTTACGGGGAAAAAAAGCCAGCTTGCGGAACAATCCAAAGCACTGGGTAAAATGGACCCTGAACAGCGTAAAGAATTTGGTGCACAAATTCATGCTGTGCGTGAAGCAATCAATGCGGCATTAACTGCGCGTCAAACTGAATTACAACAAGCGGCTTTGGCACAAAAACTGGCGAATGAAACCGTTGATATTACTTTGCCAGGTCGTGGTCAAAGCATCGGCAGTATTCACCCAGTTACGCAGGTACAGGAACGTATTTGCCAATTCTTTACCAAAGCAGGTTTTACCGTGGCAACGGGCCCAGAAGTTGAAGATGACTATCACAACTTTGAAGCGTTGAATATTCCAGGACATCACCCTGCGCGTGCCATGCACGATACTTTCTATTTTGATGTGAATCATTTATTGCGTACCCACACGTCGGGCGTACAAATTCGCACCATGGAAAATCAACAGCCGCCTATTCGTATTGTTTGTCCAGGTCGTGTGTATCGCTGCGACTCAGACCAAACACACTCACCAATGTTCCATCAAATTGAAGGCTTATACGTCGCAGAAAATACCAGTTTTGCAGAACTCAAAGGTTTGTTGATTAACTTATTAAATGAATTCTTTGAAAAAGACTTAAAAGTACGTTTCCGCCCATCTTATTTCCCATTCACAGAGCCAAGTGCTGAAGTGGATATTATGGATGAACGTGGTCGCTGGTTGGAAGTTTTGGGCTGCGGCATGGTGCATCCAAACGTGTTACGCGCTTCAGGCATCGACCCAGAAAAATATAAAGGTTTTGCCTTCGGTTTAGGGGTAGAGCGTTTTGCGATGTTGCGTTATGGCATCAATGACTTGCGTATGTTCTACCAAAATGATGTGCGTTTCTTGCGCCAGTTTGCTTAAAAACAAATTTATACCTCTCCCTGACCTCTCCTAAAAGGAGAGGGGTGTCCATATATGACACAGGATGCTTCTTCTTTGAAAAGAGGGAGTAGAGGGGATTCAAAATTTAGATTTATAGGTTTTATATCAATGAAAATTAGCGAAAATTGGCTACGCACGTGGGTTAACCCAGCCATTGACAGCGATACTTTATCGAATCAACTCACGATGCTGGGTCTAGAAGTTGATGATATGTCACCAGCAGCAAAGCCATTTACAGGCGTTGTGGTGGGTGAAGTCTTAACGGTTGAACAGCATCCAGATGCAGATCGTTTACGTGTGACTACGGTAAATATTGGTTCAGGTGAGCCGTTGCAGATTGTGTGTGGTGCGCCAAACGTGCGTGTAGGTATGAAAGCACCTGTGGCAACCATTGGTGCGGTATTGCCAGGCGACTTTAAAATCAAAAAAGGCAAACTGCGTGGTGTGGAATCACAAGGGATGCTCTGTGGCGCATCAGAAATTGACCTTGAAGATAAACTTGATGGTTTATTGGAACTGCCTGCAGATGCACCTGTAGGTGTGAATGTACGTGAATATCTTGATCTAGATGACCATGTCATTGATATCAGTATTACTCCAAACCGTGGTGATTGTTTCAGTATTCGTGGTATTGCCCGTGAAATTGGGGTGATTAACCAATTGCCAGTGAATACACCTGACATTCAGGCAGTAGCGGCAACTATTCAGGATGAAAAAACTGTACAAAGTTTGACGGAAGGCTGCCCACGTTATTTAGGTCGTGTGATTAAAAATGTAAATACCAAAGCCGCTACACCTGAGTGGATGGAGCGCGCGTTGGCACGTTCAGGTATCCGTCAGCACAGTATTTTGGTTGATATTACCAACTATGTCTTGATTGAATTGGGTCAGCCAATGCACGCTTTTGATGGTGCTAAAATTCAAGGTGGCATTCAAGTTCGTCAAGCGACTGCAGCAGAAAAATTGGTGCTGTTAAACGAGCAAGAAGTTGAGCTGCAAGATGATGTGATGGTGATTGCCGATGACGCAAAAGTATTGGCGATGGCGGGCATCATGGGTGGTTTATCTTCTGCGGTAAGTGATGAAACCACAGAAATTTTCCTTGAATCCGCTTTCTTTGCACCATTGCATATCGCAGGTCGTGCACGTCGTTATGGTTTGCATACCGATGCCTCACAGCGTTATGAACGTGGTGTCGATTTTGAATTGCCATTATTGGCGATGAACCGTGCATCACAACTGATTGCAGAATTTGCTGGCGGCGAATTTGGTCCAATTACAGTGGCAGAACAAGCAGCACAATTGCCAACACGTGAAGCAATTGCGTTAAATCAAGCGCAAGTCGATCAGCTCTTGGGTTATCACGTTGATGCTACATTTATTGCCGATGCTTTAACTCGTTTAGGCTGCGAAGTTACTGTTCAAGCTGAAGGTCAGTGGAGCGTTGTACCACCATCACATCGTTTTGATATGGCAATTTACCAAGACTTAATTGAAGAAGTTGCTCGTATTCACGGTTATGACAACATTCAAATCAGTTTGCCTGTGATTGATGTGCAATTAGCAAAATACCAAGATCAGTTTGAAGTTGCGCAATTACGTCAAACCGCAGTGACTTTAGGTTATCAAGAAGCAATTAGTTTTAGCTTTGCCGATGCAAAATTGGAAAAACAATTAAACCCTGCAGTGAATCCGTTGGCATTGGCGAATCCAATTTCAAGCGATTTGGCAGTAATGCGCTCAACGTTGTTATCCAGCTTAATTCCATGCGTTCAGTACAACGTGAATCGTCAACAAAACCGTGTGCGTTTCTTTGAGTTGGGTTTACGTTTTGATTATCAACATGCAGCAAGCATTCATGACTTGAAGCAAATTCCAACTTTGGCATTGATTGCGGTGGGTGCTAAACATGCAGAATCTTGGCATGCTAAAGCTCAGCCTATGGATTTCTTCGATTTTAAAGGCGATATTGAAGAAATTTTAGCTGCAGGTCGTGTGCAGGTAGAGTATGTTCGTTCAGAGCGTACTTGGTTGCATCCTGGACAATCTGCTGAAATTTTGGTAGATGGTCAGTCTATTGGTTACTTTGGTCGTTTACATCCATCTTTAGAAGATGAGCTGGATTTAGGCACGGCTTGGGTAGCAGAACTCGATCAAACAGCAGTTTTGCAAACTTATGTATCTAATTTTACAGAATTATCACGTTTTCCATCGGTTAGACGTGATATTGCGCTTTTAATTAGTGATAAGATAAATGTAAGCGAAATTCAGCAACTTATTGAAAAAACGGGTGGAGCGCTGTTAGACTCAACTTGGTTATTCGATGTGTATACTGGACAAGGTGTTGAACAAGGCAAGCGTTCTTTGGCTTTTGCTCTGTTATGGCAACATCCAACACGTACACTTGAAGATGCTGAAATTAAATCTGGTATGGATAACATTCTGCAAGTGTTGGAAAACACTTACCAAGCGACATTGAGGGCTTCATGACAGCATTAACAAAAGCAGAAATGGCTGATCATTTAAGTGAGCTCACGAGTTTAAACCGCCGTGAAGCGAAACAAATGGTCGAGTTATTTTTTGATGAGATCAGCCAAGCACTGATCTCTGGCGAGCAAGTTAAACTTTCAGGGTTTGGGAACTTCGAGTTACGTGATAAACGTCAACGACCTGGTCGCAACCCGAAAACAGGCGAAGAAATTCCAATTTCAGCCCGCCGTGTAGTCACATTCCGCGCAGGGCAGAAATTCCGCCAGCGTGTGGGAAATGAGCAGATCGATTGATCTGCTTTTTTTTATGCTTTTTATAAGAGATTTTAGAAAGACGCTGTGATTTAGCAAGACATAGTGATTGATCTTGCAATTGAGAGACTTGAATCAAACTATGGATATGAATGAAAACACTGTAGAGCTGAACAAGACGCTACCTAAGAATTGAGCGTGGAGATGAGAAACCAAAAGGTTATATCGAAATAAATGCCGAATGGGGTTAAGTGTTTTGGTTAAATGCTTTTATATGCTGAATCATCTACTTGAAAAAGATGGATTGAGCGATTTGGAGATATTGTGCTGAGTAAAATAAATTTTAGACAAAATATTCAGAAATAAAAAAGAGAGCCATCGGCTCTCTTTTTGTACTGCATAATCGTATCGATTATTGAGCAGCAGCTTCAGAAGCAGCAGCAGCAGCGTCTACAGCAGCATCAGCAGCGTCAGTTGCAGCAGCAGCAGCAGTGTCAGCAGCATCTACAGCAGCTTCAGCGCCAGAAGCAACTTCTACAGCAGCAGCGTCAGCAGCAGCTTCAGCTTCAGATGCAGCTACAACAGCTTCAGATGCAGCAGCGTTAGCGTCAGCAGCAGCTTCTTCAGTTTTTTTAGCACAACCAACGAAAGCTAAAGTAGTAGCAACTGCAGCAGCAATAGCGATTTTTTTGAATAACATGGCATCACTCTCTAAAATATGAGATTAAAAAAAACCGACGTTAGTCTGTTGTATGCTTTTATTATTCCTAAATTTTGTTAGGCACTAACAACGCAGGCGCAGTCTAACTGGTCTGCGAATATGCTATCACTGCGCTTTTTGAATTGCTACTAGGTTGATTGAAAAAAAGGCAAAAAAACGCGAAAAATACGTGCTTTTTTAACAGAAAATAACAATTAATTTGGCATTTTAGATTGGAGAGTTGCACGGTAACTGGCTAAAAACTAAAAGGTTTTTACTAAATATTTTTTTATAATCATTTACTTAAAAATAAGTTTACATATACCGCGTGCAATTGTGTCTTTATGTAAATTTTGTCAACCAAATAAAAAAGCCATCGTTTTAAGATGACTTTTTTAGGTGTTCTAATATTTATAGCCGTTTAATTGGCTGCTTTACGTTTCATTTGATCAAAGAAGTCGTCATTAGTTTTGGTTTCTTTCATGCGATCAAGCAAGAATTCCATTGCTGCCAATTCATCTTGAGTGTGTAACAATTTACGCAAAATCCAAACTTTACGCAAATTATCTTCACTCATTAAGCGCTCTTCACGACGTGTACCTGATTTTTTGATGTTCATGGCAGGGAAAACACGTTTTTCTGCAATACGACGGTCTAAGGTAATCTCTTGGTTGCCTGTACCTTTAAACTCTTCGTAAATCACTTCATCCATTTTACTGCCAGTTTCAATCAGTGCAGTCGAAATAATGGTGAGTGAACCACCTTCTTCAATATTACGTGCAGCACCAAAGAAGCGTTTTGGACGTTCTAAAGCGTGCGCATCAACACCACCTGTTAAAACCTTGCCTGAAGAAGGTACGACAGTGTTGTAGGCGCGTGCCAAACGGGTAATCGAATCCAGTAAAATCACCACGTCTTTTTTATGTTCAACTAAACGCTTGGCTTTTTCAATGACCATTTCTGCAACTTGAACGTGACGAGCAGGTGACTCATCAAATGTTGATGCAATCACTTCACCGCGCACGGTGCGTTCCATTTCAGTCACTTCTTCAGGGCGTTCATCAATGAGAAGTACAATCAAGAACACTTCTGGGTTGTTACGAACAATCGACTGAGCGATGTTTTGTAGCAACATGGTTTTACCCGCTTTAGGCGGAGCCACAATAATTGAACGCTGACCTTTACCAATTGGCGCAACCAAATCTACCACACGTGCAGTTAAGTCTTCAGTTGTTCCATTACCTAACTCCATCACCAACTGTTCTGTTGGGAAAAGCGGGGTTAAGTTTTCAAATAAGATTTTATTACGTGAATTTTCAGGGGTGTCATAGTTAATTTGATTGACTTTGAGCAAAGCAAAATAACGTTCGCCTTCTTTTGGTGGACGAATCGTACCTGTAATGGTGTCACCCGTGCGCAGGTTAAAGCGACGAATTTGCGAAGGGCTGACATAAATATCATCTGGGCCAGCAAGGTATGAACCTGCAGCTGAGCGTAAGAAACCAAAACCATCAGAGAGAATTTCTAGAACGCCATCACCAAAAATCTCTTCACCATTCATGGCATGGCGCTTTAAGATGGCAAAAATAATGTCTTGCTTGCGGTTACGCGCCATTCCTTCAAGGCCCATAAACTCGGCAATCTTGATGAGTTCGCCAATCGGTTTTTTCTTGAGTTCGGTTAAATTCATAGAGGTTCTGATAGAATTAAAATTCTGGGGTACAGGTTAGAGAGGGAGCAACATTTAGCCGCATTCATACAATAAAATGAAAGCAATTGTATTTGCACAATAACGATTCAGAGCACTGATTCATTGTTTGATTGAAAAATGTGAAAAACAATTTCTGTTGCCGAGCGGCATTTTTGTGTTGTGTCTTTTCAGAAAGAGGATGAAAGATCCTGCGTTTCCTGAGCATGCAATATAAGAGAGAAACGTCTACTTGTCAATTTGTAGGCAAAAAAAATACGCCAATGCGTGGCGTATTTTTTTTCATCATCTCTATAAATAGACGATGGATCAATCGACTTAGATATTTTCGTCAATAAACGCAGTCAATTTAGATTTAGGTGCTGCACCGACTTGCTGTGCAACCACTTCACCATTTTTGAACATCAATAATGCTGGAATATTACGGATGTTGTAGTTCACTGCAGTTTGTTCGCAAGAGGTTACATCAACTTTTACAATTTTAACTTTGCCTTGGTATTCGTCTGCAAGTACTTCAAGTACAGGTGCAATTGCTTTACATGGCGCACACCAGCCAGCCCAGAAGTCAACCAATACAGGAGTATCCGATTGAAGAACATCTGCTTCGAAGTTTGCATCAGTGGTGTTTACGATGTTGCCAGACATGGATTACGCTCCAAATAATTTTTAAGATAGCTTTAGTTAGTATTACATAGCCATCTTGAACAAAGTAGGGGAATCTGTGGATTTTCCACTCAAAATACAAATTTGTCTAATTGATCGTGACGATAACGCTAAACGAAAATGCTAATTCTGTAACACAATTGTCATATATGCGGAAAATTTAAATAGTCGTCAAATTGTGCTGATAAATGGCTTTTAAATTAGGTGTATGTGAATTACTCTAGGCACAATTCTGTCTAGGTTTGTTTGAAGAATGTCTGATTTTTTAATTGATGAAGAGTTACTCGCAGCCATCGATATGGGGTCGAATAGTTTCCACTTGGCGATTGCTCGAGTGGATCATGGTGAAGTAAAAAAAGTGGCATCAATGTCAGAAAAAGTACAGTTGGCCGCAGGTTTAGATGAAAATAAGAATTTGACCGAAGCTGCTCAACAACGTGGTTTGGCATGTTTGGCGCGTTTTGTGGGACGTTTAACTGCGGTGCAGTCAAACCGTTTGCGTATTGTGGCAACCAACGCATTGCGTCAGGCCAAAAATGGACATGAGTTTATTCAAAAAGCCGCAGAAATTTTGCCTAAACCTATTGAAATTATTGCAGGGCGTGAAGAAGCCCGTTTAATTTATTTAGGCGTATCGCACACGATGGCAAATAGTGGTCGTCGTTTGGTAATTGACATTGGCGGTGGTTCGACAGAGTTGATTATTGGCGAAGAATTTGAGCCAATTCATACCGAATCTTTACAAATGGGCTGTGTGGCCTATACCAAAGCCTATTTTGCCGATGGTGAAATTAGCAAGAGCAGTTTTGAAAAAGCAGTGGTTGCAGCGCGTAAAGAACTGTATTCGATTGCCAATACTTATAAAGAAGCAGGTTGGGATACCGTTGCAGGTTCGAGCGGTACCATTAAAGCCTGTCGTCAAATTACGGTAAATATGGGCTGGAGCAATGAGCAGGAAAATCTGACTCGTGAAGGTTTAGAAAAACTCAAAGACCGTTTGCTCAAGTTTAAACACGTATCAGAAATGGAATTTGATGGTCTAAAAGAAGACCGTCGAGCAGTTTTGCCAGCAGGTTTGGCAATTTTATATGCGGTATTTGATGTATTAGATATCGATAAACTGGTGTATTCCGATGGGGCTTTGCGTGAAGGCGTAATGTATGACTTGTTGGGACGTTTCCAGCATGAAGACATTCGTGATCGCAGTGTACAGGCCTTGATGGGGCGTTATAACTCAGACCCGAAACAGGCTGGACGTGTGGTGAAAACTGCGCAACATTTATTTGACAGCGTGGCAGAATCATTAAAATTAAATAACGAAGATAGTGACTTATTGCGTCGTGCTGCGTACCTACATGAAATTGGTTTAGCCATCAGTCACAGCAGTTATCATCGTCACGGTGCATATTTATTGCAACATTCGGACATTCCCGGTTTCTCACAAATTGACCAAAACTATCTCTCGCATTTGGTCGGCAACCATCGTCGAAAGTTGCGCCAAGACGCGAAAACAGAAGCACTGAAAGCGGGTGGCAATAAAATTGTTTACTTAAGTTTGTTGCTTCGCCTTGCAGTTTTGGTCAACGCAAGTCGTAGCGATGCGATGCTTCCTGCCATTGAATTAAGCATCCGCAATGCGCAACAATGGCAGCTCAGCGTGTCGGGTGATGCCAAACAATGGCCATTGCTTGTCGCTGAATTGCACGATGAACAAGTGCAATTCAAGAATTGGGACATTGAATTGAATATTCAGTCGGAACAATTTGTCGATTAAGATTTGGTTAATTTAGGGATAACAGTCGACTTATGAAAAAAGCTGCTCAATCTAAAGCATGGAAAACCGTGCAAATTGCACGTCATCCTGAACGTCCGCAATTTCTAGACTATGTGGGTGAAATTTTCACTGAATTTGATGCCTTGCATGGTGATCGTTTATTTGGTGATGATGGTGCAATGATCGGTGGATTGGCACGCTTTGATGGTCAGCCTGTCATGGTGATAGGTCAACATCGTGGTCGCAGTACCCGCGAAAAATTACAACACAACTTCGGGATGTGTAATCCAGAGGGTTACCGTAAGGCGCAGCGTCTTATGGATATGGCAGAGCGTTTTAATCTGCCAGTTTTCACTTTTGTCGATACAATGGGTGCTTACCCAGGTGTAGGTGCAGAAGAACGTGGTCAGGCAGAAGCGATTGCGACCAGCTTGGCACAACTGTCGAACTTAAAAGTACCTGTAATTGCTACAGTATTGGGCGAAGGTGGTTCAGGCGGTGCGTTGGGTATTGGTGTGGCTGACCGTGTGGTGATGTTGTCACACAGTATTTACTCTGTTATTTCACCAGAAGGCTGTGCGTCTATTCTGTGGAAAACTGCAGAAAAAGCCGAACAAGCCAGTGAAGCATTGGCATTGACTGCAGAAAAACTGCAAAAGATCGGTATTGTAGAATACGTGGTTGATGAAGGTGAGGGTGCGCATTTAAACCCTGAACAAGTCATGCACAGTCTGAAAAATGTGTTAAAAGAAGCTTTGGATGAATTGCAAGCGATGGATGCAACACAACGATGCGAAGAACGTTACCAGCGTTTAATGAAGTTTGGCAGCGACAATTTAGGTCTAGCGTCTTAAGCCAATTACAGGCTTTTTCTGCACAGACAAAATTTTTAATCGGATGTAGTGGCGGCATGGATTCCATGCTGCTACTGCATCTTTTGTCGTTTTTGTGCCCTGAAAAAGTACGCGCGATTTATATTGATCACCAATTGCAAAGTCCAAGCGCAGCGTGGGGCACATTGGTGCAAGCCACCTGCCAAAATTTAAATGTGCCGTGTGTGCTGCAAAAAGTCAGTGTGTCTGAGGGTAATTTAGAAAATCAGGCACGTCAGGCGCGTTATCAGGCCTATATGCAGCACTTAGATAGCAACGAAGTTCTAGTATTGGCGCATCATCAGCAAGATCAGGCAGAAACCGTATTGCTGCGTTTGTTTTCAGGCGCAGGTGTGCAAGGACTTGCTGCCATGCAAGCTGTCGATGTGCGTGATGACATCAGTATTTGGCGTCCGTTATTGGATATTTCGCGTGAGCAGATTTGCCAATGGAGTGCTGAATTAAAGCTCGATTATGTGCAAGACCCAAGCAATCAGGATGTGCATTATGACCGAGCTTGGGCAAGAGAAATATTGTGGCCTGTCGTGCAACAGCGTTTTCCTAAAATGCAGCAAGCTGTGACGCGTACTGCAAACTTGATGCAAGATACTGAAAACATTTTGGCAGAAGTTTTGGCGCAGGATTTAGCTGCATGTGGCACAGACTCGCAGTTGAATTTAATTCAGTTACAACAATTGTCTTTGTCACGGCAACGTCAGCTATTATCGGCATGGATGAAAGGACAGGCACAATATCGCCCAAGTTTTGATATGGTCGAACGCTTGCAACGTGAGGTGATTCAAGCCAAAGCCGATGCACAAGCGGCATTACATTGTCAGGATTATTATTATCTGCGTTATCAGCAACAATTATTTCGTTTGCCGAAAGCGGAGTATTTAGCTGCAGAACATTTTGAGGCAGAAGAACAAGTGTTATGTTTGCAGGCAGATCAGACTTTTCAAGTGTGGTCTGGCTGTTATCAACTGCAACAAGCCAAAGTCGGTTTATCTGCAACTTTGCTGAATCGTCCGTTAACTTTACTGCCACGTTTGGGTGGTGAAAAAATTCATTTGTATGGTCGGGTGGGCACATGGCCACTGAAAAAAGCCATTCAGGAAGCACAAATTTTTCCGTGGACGCGTCATACAATTCAAATATTAAGCCTAGATAATGTTATGCTAGGCGTTTTTAGCCCCAAAGGCTTTTGGCTTGCACAGTCGGACTATTGTGTCGCAGATGGATGGCAACCGAATTTAGTCTCTTAACGACAAAGAACTCAACGAAGAGCGTGAATCATGAGTGCAGTATTGAATTGTAATATTAGTTTCATTGGCGGTGGCAACATGGCGCAAGCCTTGATTGGTGGTTTGATTGCCAGAGGTTTGCCGCCAACCCGTATTACAGTTTCAGACCCTGTAGAACAAGTGCGTGAATTATTAAAAGAAAAAGATGTGCATGTCACTGAGGATAATTTGGCCGCGATTGCAGATGCAGATATTGTGGTATTTGCAGTCAAACCACAGGTTTTGGCACAAGTATTGCGTCCATTGCACGGTCAGTTTGAAGATAAACTGGTGATTTCGATTGTTGCGGGCGCAGAAATTGCCACGATTTCTGAGTTATTACGTACAGAACGTGTAGTGCGGGTAATGCCAAATACGCCTGCTTTGGTGCAAACAGGTGCACATGGTTTGTATGCAACCGAACAGGTCAATAGCACTGACCGTGAATTGGCAAGTCAGGTTTTGGCAGCGACAGGTTTAACTATTTGGGTAAACTCTGAGGCGCAAATTGATGCTGTGACTGCAGTATCTGGTTCAGGGCCAGCATATTTCTTCTATTTGATGGAAAGTATGATTCGTGCAGGCAAGAACTTAGGTTTAGATGAAAAAGTGGCGACAGCACTGACGTTACAAACTGCTTTGGGTGCAGCACAAATGGCAATTACCAGCTCGAATACACCTGCAGAATTACGCAAAAATGTAACTTCACCAAATGGCACGACCCAAGCGGCAATTGAAGTGTTTGATCATGCGCAAATTTCACAAAATATTCAGGCGGCATTGGCTGCTGCTAAAACGCGTAGTCAAGAATTAGCGCAAGAGTTGAGTGATAGTATTTAATTATTGAAAAACAATGAATTTAAATTTTAGGAAAGTTTAAGTATGGGTGCAAATTCTGCGCTAATTTTTGGCATTATCATTAACGTAGCGATTTTGCTCGTATTCTTCCGTTTCTTAATGCAATTGGCAGCGGTGAGTCCTTATAACCCTGTGGTGCTTTCAACCATTAAAGCCACCAAAATTGTAGATGTATTTGGACGTATTTTTCCAACGGTTGGCAAAGGTCGAGTTAACTCTGCAGCCTTGGCTTTGTTGGTGGTGTTGTATCTACTCAAAATTTTTGGTGTTATGTATCTCAATGGTGCGATGCCGAATAGTCCAATTCACTTACTGATTCTGACTTTTGTGACCATGATTCAGGATTTAATCCGTTTCTGTCGTTATTTGATTTTTGCCACCATTATTTTGAGTTGGGTGGTGATGTTTACTCAATCTCGTGGCCCGTATATTGAGGTGATTCAAGAGTTGGCAGAGCCGTTATTAGCACCATTTCGTCGTTTATTGCCGAACATGGGCATGATTGATTTGTCGCCAATTATTGCATTTTTGGCTTTATATATCGCTGAAATTATTATGAATCAGGTAGCGATTGTATTGCTGACTGGCTTATAAGTCGCATTATCCTAAAACATTAAAAAGGACTCAAATCGAGTCCTTTTTTTGTAGTTTAAGTTTGGGCTGACGACCTTAATGAGTCTTCAGAAATACAAATAACCTGCATCCTGACCTCCTTCTAGGCGAAGGAAGGTGCTGAAAAAAGAGAGCGCAACGACTTTAATGCGCTTCATCCCAGTTATTGCCTTTTCCGACTTCCACCACCAATGGTACAGAAATTTCCACCACAGATTGCATGACTTCTGCCAACTTCGGCGCGAGTTCATCTGCCGCATCTGCATCGACTTCAAATACCAATTCATCGTGTACTTGCAGCAACATTTTGGCTTGCGCTTGCGGTAACATTTTGTCGACTTCAATCATCGCCATTTTAATAATATCAGCTGCAGAGCCTTGTAATGGCGCGTTAATTGCCGCACGTTCTGCCGCTTTACGTACCATCATATTACGTGCAGCAATATCTGGCGTATAGAGGCGACGACCTAAAATAGTTTCTACAAAACCTTGTTCTAGCGCGACTTGGCGGGTACGTTGCATATATTCATAAATGCCCGGATAACGCTGGAAGTATTGCTTGATGTAGTTTTGTGATTCTTCACGGGTAAACCCAAGCTGACGAATTAAGCCAAATTCCGACATGCCGTAGAGCAGACCGAAGTTTACAGCTTTGGCCTGACGACGCTGATCTGAGGTTACGTCTTCTAAGGCAATACCCAAGACTTCTGCCGCAGTACGGCGGTGCACGTCTTGTCCATGGTTAAAGGCATCGAGTAGGGCATCATCTTGTGAAAAATGTGCCATTAAACGCAATTCGATTTGCGAGTAGTCGGCTGCCAACAACACGCGACCTTCAGGTGCGACAAAGGCTTTACGAATTTGACGACCAATTTCAGTACGAATTGGAATGTTTTGTAAGTTTGGATCAGTAGAAGATAAACGCCCTGTTGCAGTCAAAGCTTGGTGATAACTGGTATGCACTCGATGCGTATCGTTGTTGGCTTGCTTCAGTAAGCCATCGGTATAGGTGCTTTTGAGTTTAGATAAACCACGGTAGTCTAAAATTAAACTACTGATCGGATGCTCAATTTTTTCCAAAACACTTTCACTGGTACTGTATTGACCTGTTGCGGTTTTCTTGCCGCCTTTGAGTCCGAGTTTATCAAACAGGATTTCGCCCACTTGTTTCGGTGAGCTGACATTAAAGTTTTCACCTGCCAATTCTACAATTTGGTTTTCCAAATCTTGCATGGTTTGGGAAAAATCGACACCCAATTGATCTAAAAATTTCAGATCAAGCTGAATGCCATTTTCTTCCATACTGGTCAGCACACGCGCCACAGGCATTTCGATGTTGTGCAAAATATTGACCAATTCAGGATGCTTTTGTAGCTTCGCAGACAGCACTTCATATAAACGATACGTAATATGCGCATCTTCTGCAGCGTAGTGCGCAGCCGTTTCAATTTCAATTTGATTGAAAGTTTTTTGCTTGACGCCTTTGCCTGCAATTTGCTCATAAGATGTGGTCAGGTGGCTTAAATATAAGCGTGCCACATCATCCATGCCGTGACGGGTTGCGACAGAGTTAAGCACATAAGATGCCAACATGGTATCGAAATACCAACCTTGTAAATGAATACCGTGATTTTCAAGCACATGCGCATCATATTTTAAATGATGCCCAATTTTATCCACCGCATTATTTTCTAAAATAGGTTTGATTTGTGCCAAAACCTGATCACGGTTGAGCTGCTGTGGTGCGCCCTCATAATCATGCGCCAAAGGTACGTAATAGGCATCTTTGGCATCGAACGCGATAGAAAAACCAACAATTTCTGCAACGCGATAATCCAGACTGGTGGTTTCTGTATCAAAGGCAAAACGCTGTGCAGTTTGCAAGCGTTGCAGCAAAGCATCCCAATGCGCCTGATCTAAAATGGTGTGGTATGTTGCTGCACCGAGTTGATCATCAACACTGCTTTGCGTGGCTTGATCTTCAGTTTCAATTTCATTGGCTGTCGGTGCGGCGACTGTTTTTGCAGCTTGTTTATAATTGCTGTTATTTGGATTATTTGGATGATCGAGCGATTGTAATTGATTACGGAATTCTAGCTCGGTATATAAATTGCGTAAGGCTTCAACATTAGGGTCTTGTAGTTTTAGATCGGCATAACCAAAGTTCAGATCAAGGTCACAAACAATGCTGGCGAGTTGATGATCTAGCGCGATGCCATCGGCATTGTCTTTAATATTTTGTCCGACTTTGCCTTTAATATGATCGACATTTTCTAAAATCGCACCAATCGAGCCATATTCGGTCAGTAGTTTTGCAGCAGTTTTGGCGCCAATGCCGGGCACGCCCATAATACCATCGGAAGCATCACCCATGAGGGTCAGATAATCAATAATTTGATGCGGCCATACGCCAAACTTGTCAAATACAGCCTGAATATCCATTGGCTTTTCTTTGAAGCTGTCTTCAAGGGTAACTTTTTCAGTCACCAACTGCGCCATGTCTTTATCGCCCGTAGAAATCAGTACTTGCTGTCCTTCGGCTTCGGCACGTTTGGCTAAAGTTCCAATAATATCATCGGCTTCTGCGCCTGGTAGCATGTAAAGTGGAATACCCAAAGCACGAATTAAAGCATGTAAGTATGGAATTTGCTGAGAAAGTTCCTCAGGCATACTTGGGCGGTCACCTTTATAAATTGGCGATAGTTCGTGACGGAAAGTCGGCTCAGGCGTATCAAAAATTACCGCCATGTGAGTAGGCTGAGTACGACGCATCAACTTTTGAATCGCAGAGATCGCGCCACGAATAGCATTGGTATGTAAACCAGTTGACGTGGTTAATGGTGGTAGTGCGTGAAAGGCACGAAATAGAAAATATGAGCCATCGACCAAGACAAATGGTGGCATGGATTGATTCCTTCTGCAAATAAGCAGTTTATTGTACGTGATTTTTGCAGTTGTCGCAGAAACTGATTTTTAAGGCAAGTGTTGCAGACGCACAGTTACCGAATTGCTGATGAATCCTGATTCAGAATCGTGCTGTCTGTTGTATGATCGGAGCCATGACAATATCAATAAAATGAAGAGCAATGCAGACAGGGCAGAATGAAATTCGAATCATTTGGTTCATGCTATTAATCATAATTTCAATTGGCGCATGGTGGCTCGGTGTGCCGATGCTGAGTTATATCTGTGCAGTTGCTGCGGTGGTCAGCGTGATGTTTTTTGTGGGACGAGTGCAGAACTCACTGGAACAGGTTGTGGATGCACAGTCACAAGTACAACGCCAAAGCTCTAAAACTCCTTTATATATCGCCGCTTTTATTGCTTTTTTAGGAATATTGCTGGATTGGTATTTACTGACATCTATTGCTTTAAGTGCATGGATTTTTATGTTGTTGCGATGGTTGCAGCGTTTGGAGCAAGGACTGTATCAATTACAGCAATTACAAAGTGCCGCTAAGCTTCAGGCGCATGCTCAAAAGAGCTATCCTCAAAAGACCAATGCTCAAGAGAAAAAGGTTCAAACGCAATTCGCAGAGCATATTTTAGCCAATACATCTGAAGTTGATGCAAGTCTTTCATCAGTTAAGGCAAATGTGGATGATGGTGTTATATCAACCGCTTCTCAACCTGAAACCATCGCTATTCAATCTGATTCCACATTATCGAGCGAGCCGAATTCTGTTCGGGAACAAGCAGCTCAAGTTTCTTATCCATATCAAGACCAAGAGTATCTACATCAAGAATATTCAGCTCCAGATTTAGCCAAATCCTCAAGGTCTGTTGCACCTTTTGCAACTCAGTCGCGCTCATCAAGTAACAGTTTATTGCAACAAGCTCAATCATGGCTGATACATGGTAATCCTGTATTAAAAGCAGCAATTGTAGTGTTACTCATAGGCGTGGTGTTACTGCTACGTTTTGCTACTGAACATTGGCAATTTAGTTTGGCAGTGAAACTTTTGTTCGTTGCTGGCGTGAGTGCAGCAGTGACAGTATTCGGTTATCTGTTACGCAACAAAAATCGCAGCTTTGCTTTGGGTGTGCAAGGTTTGGGGTTGGCTGGGCTGTGTCTGACCTTATTTTTTGCCTATTACAATTTGGTCATTCCAAATTTAGCTATCGCCAGTCTGTGTTTTATTGTGGTGATGTTGCTCACGCTCTGGCTGAGTTTAAAACAACAATCAGTCGAACTTGCCCTCATGGCAATGCTGATTGCGTATTTCGCACCGTTTACTTTACCTGTTCGTAATGCAACAGCCATTGAATTTATTGCCTATTATTTGCTGATTAATATTTCGGTTGCCATTTTAAGTAGTTTACGTCCGTGGAAATATTTAAATCAAATTGCGTTTTTAATGACGGTTGTGGTGGGTGGCAGCTATGCCTTTTATCATGGTTATATCTTTGAACGGCAGGTGCTAACGCTTTTAGTTTTGGCGCATGCGGCTATTTTTATTTGGTTGGGTTTTCGCTTTAGTCAGCTTTTGGCACAGGAAGATGTCGCCACGTTTCAGCTGAAACCTATTTTAGACCTTGCCTTGATTTTTGGCGCACCCATTGTCGGTTATGCCTGTTTATATCTGATGTATTTTGAAGAAACAGCAGAGCAGGCAGCCTTTAGTTTGTTATTTGCGGTGGTTTTTGCAGGTTTGTATTGGCTGACCAAACAGCATCGGCAGACACAATTTATTGCACAAAGTTATTTCAGTTTGATGCTGATTTTTAGTGTGTTGATTCCACCTATTTTACTGCCTGAACAATGGAGTGTCATTGGTTGGGCATTACAAGGCGTGGCTGTGTTTATTTTTGCCTTTATTCAATATTCTAAAATTAGCCGTTATTTGGCACTAGGTTTGTTTGCCGTAGCGGGCTTATCTGGGCTGTATTATTTAGTAGAGTTGCCTTATTTCGAGCGCAGTATTTATTGGGTACTGAGCCTAAGTTATGCCACGGTTGTGGTGTTTTCCAACAGCCGTGCAGCTTTCAGACAACAACTGAGCACAGCAACCACGAGCGTACTGTGTTTAATGATGTTGTCTGCAACCAGTTTATGGCTATGGTTAGGTTTAGATTACTTTGATGGAGAACTTGCAACCGTACAGACGCTTTTGGCGGTGGTGGTCATTTATTTACTTATCAACGAAGTACTACTTTCTCGTCAAGCGACATGGTCATGGCTATTGCCCAAATGGTTAGGTCTAACGCCAGTTTCGCTCACTGCAGCAGGTTTATTATTCAGCCGTAGCTATGATGGAGCGGTGCATTGGGTTTCGGGTACTGAACGTCTGCTATTTGCCTTGTTTGCAGGCGTGCTCAGTGTGTTGTGGTTGCGTCCTTTATGGACTGTCCGCAGCGACAAAGAATGGCTGAGTTTAGGACTGTTACCCATTTTGGCGATGGCGAGTTTAACGCTGTTACCACAGCATCCGTATAGCAGCGTGGTGATTTTACCATTGCTCTTTGCGGCGTGGTGTTGGTGGCAACAACCGGATTCAGATTGGCGCAAATTTTGGTATGCGCGTAGCAATTTAATCTTCATGTTGATGTGGATGCTATGTTCACAACTGTTGACTGAACACGCATTTTACGGCTATGTACTGCCTATTTTGAATCCATTTGATTTGGTTAGTATAGCCATGTTGGTGGCTATTTTGTGGATGTTGAATCTGCAACGCAAAACCCATTTAGACCAAGGCTTGGCAGCGGTAATTATGGTCTTGAGTTTACTGTGGCTAAGTAGTTATGTGCTATTACGTGCCTTACATCTGTATTTGGGAACGCCAATCAACCAAATTGCTGTTTGGCAAGATGCCACTGTGCAGCTCAGTTTGACCTTGCTTTGGGTGAGTTTGGCTTGTATCGCCATGTGGATTGCCAGTCTGAAACAATTACGTGCCTTGTGGATTTTAGGCAGCAGTATTTTGGTGATTGTGACCTTAAAATTGGTGCTTTTAGATTTATCTAATATTGGAACTTTAATGCGCGTGCTGTCATTCTTTGCTGCAGGTTTAGGTATGCTACTGATTGCATATATTGCCCCAATTCCTGAGACAGATCTCGTAAAAAACAACACTTCGCCGTCTTCCAAAGCTTGAGCAGATCCTCAAGTTTAGTTAGAGGCAAAGTGTCGAAGACTGAAACGATTACTTTAAGTCAGGTTCTCGTTTCAGTGCTTGGGCATTGGCATATTGATCAAGTTCTTCATTATTTAAAGGGCGCGATAAAGGATGATCAACAAAACCCATTTTGGGTACAGGAATTTCGATTTGGTTGTCTAGGAAACCATTACGGATACGTTCCTGCATTTCATCACGTACCTTTAAAAAGTTTTCTTGCTGACACCACACCGCAAACAACAATTCAATTGAAGATTCACGGAAAGCTGTAACTGTCACCGCGGGTTTAGGGTCAGACAGCACGAGCGGATATTGATTGGCGACACTGAGCAACACTTCACGCACTTTAATAATATCTTCGTGAAAATTAATCGCGAGGGTAATGGGCACACGTCGGATTGGAAACTTGGACAAGTTATGCACGGGTGCACGAATCAATTGTTCATTGGGTAAACGCACATAAATATTGTCTTGGGTCAGCAATTTAACTGAAAGTAAGTCAATTGAGATCACTTCACCTTCAATGGTGTGTCCGCGAATCAGGGTGATTTGAATGGTATCGCCCACTTCAAAAGAACCTTCGCCAATCAGGAACATACCACTAATTAAATTGGATGCCGATGTCTGTGAAGCAAAACCCAAAGCCACGGTTAAAATACCTGCAGCACCTAAAAACACGCTGAGTTTAAAGCCTGCTTCTTTCAGGCTCGCCATCACAAACAGCAGGAAAATAAAGTAAAAAATCCCGCGTCGCCAAACTAAGCGTTGATGCGCATTAAAACGTGCGCCAATAGTGCGTACAAAAGTATTGGAAACAAAACGTGCAATTAAGAAACCAATCAAAGACAATACAATTGCGACCAAAATTTCGGTCAGACGATCTGTATTGATACTGGTAAAAATTCCTTTGAGGCTGTTGGTGATTTCTTTGGAAATATTGGAATCTGCCATAACATCCTCTTAGAAAAATGAATCAAACATATTAAATAAAGCACCTGCCGTTTCACGCGGTGGTTGCAAATAGGTCACTTCACCTGCATGTGGCGGGGTGCGATTTTCAATCCGAATTCGTGGCGGGCGGTCTAAACCTTCATGCATCACTTTAATTTGTGAAGTCCATAAACGACCTGTACTTTCGCTGAAAAATAAAGGCAGCGCAGGCACAGGCACATTCATTCGGTCAAAACGCAATTGTTGATTGCTGGTGTTGTGAAATTCAATCGGCGTGACGGCACGAAATGCACGTGGTTTTAATTGATGTAATTCGGTACGGCCATCGACTGCTGTGGCATAGCAAATTTCACCTGTACGATGATTGGGGCCAAACCAAGTATCTTTCGGGCGAATAATTGGTAAATCAAAAATGGGTTCACGTTGTCCATTTACAAAGGCAGACATCCACAACGGTGTGCTGATATACAATGTGCCACGTTGCCCTGCAGGAATATAAATTGGATCGACAGGTTTAATCACCACAGAACGGTCTGCCAAACGTGGCATGAGCTGTAATTTACTTTGTGTAGATTTGAACATATAGCGTTCAATTTTCACAGGTTGTGGAAAGGCAAATTCAGGATCATCAATGTTATGCCATTGCTGTTCATAATCGTATTGAACCTGCGGGCGATAATATTCCAAACGCCATTCTTGCATACCACGGGTCAAACGTACTAAGAGTGAGCCAAATTGCCACGTTTTAGGACGATTGAGCTCAAACTCATAGTCACCCCACCATTTTAATTTAGCCGAATCAGTTTCTGAAATCTCATGATTTTGTGACAATGGCCTATCCCTTTCTTGATAAATCAGCGAAAACAGACTTCACGCTGTCATACGCTTAGAGTACACTCAAATTAAATTTTTTCATCATTATTATAATCGCTGATGCAAGTACTGAAACAATTACAAATACCGTATAGCTTTGCCAAACGCCATGGGGTGTTAATTCGTTATGAGGGCGATCATGCCTTTATTGTACGTCGTGAAAATACGCCGATGCTTGCCATTCAGGAGGCGCGTCGTTTTTTGGGGCATCCTGCACAGCATCAACTTTGTAGCGATCAGGAATTTCACCAATTATTAAGCAGCAGTTTTGCAGGTGATACAGGCGAGTCGCAGCAAGTCGCTGCGGGATTGGAAGATCACCCTGACTTGCTTAGTTTGGCAGATTCAGTTCCTGAAGCAGAAGACCTGATGGATCAGGAAGATGATGCACCGATTGTACGTTTAATCAATGCTTTACTGTCTGAAGCGATTCGGGTTGGCGCATCGGATATTCATATCGAATCTTTTGAGAAAAAACTGTCAGTCCGTTTGCGGGTCGATGGTCAGTTGCGTGAAATCGTGCAACCGCGCCGTGAACTTGCGCCTTTATTGGTGTCACGTATTAAAGTCATGGCAAAACTGGATATTGCCGAAAAACGTATCCCTCAAGATGGTCGTATTTCGCTCAGACTAGCAGGTCGTGAGGTCGATGTACGTGTGTCAACGCTGCCATCTTCGCATGGTGAGCGGGTGGTAATGCGTTTGCTGGATAAGCAAGCAGGTCGTTTAAACATGACGCACTTGGGGCTGATGCAAAATGATTATGAGCGCTTAAAGCAACTGGTACATCGACCACACGGGATTATTTTGGTTACAGGGCCGACAGGTTCGGGTAAAACTACGACCTTATATGCAGCTTTCTCAGACCTGAATGACGGTTCTAAAAATATTTTGACTGCAGAAGACCCGATTGAATATCAACTTGAAGGGATTGGGCAAACACAGGTCAATACCAAAGTGGATATGACCTTCGCTCGTGCTTTAAAAGCCATGCTGCGCCAAGACCCAGATGTGGTGATGGTGGGGGAGATTCGTGACTTAGAAACCGCCGAAATTGCAGTGCAGGCTTCCTTAACTGGTCACTTGGTACTGTCTACCCTACATACCAATACGGCCATTGGTGCAGTCACCCGTTTAAAAGATATGGGCATCGAGCCGTTCTTGCTGTCAAGTTCATTAATTGGGGTGATCGCACAGCGTTTAGTGCGCACCTTATGTTCGCACTGCGCCACATGGCATGCTGCAGATGACTTTGAACAAGAACTCTTTAAAAGTGTGACCGATGCAAGCGATTTAAAACTTCCGCAACCGAAAGGCTGTGAACATTGCTCACATACAGGTTTTACTGGGCGGACTGCAATTTATGAAATTGTCCCTGTGGATGAAGCAATGCGCCGTTTGATTCATGGCAATGCCGCGGAATATGAACTGGAAGATTATGCACGACAGCAATCAGGTTCGATTCGTGAAGATGGATTGCGTAAGGTATTGGCAGGTAAAACCACTTTGGAAGAAGTGCTGCGCGTGACCAATGAAGCGGCTGAATAGCTAAAAAGTAAGGTTAAGATAAGAAATACAAAGAGTTGATCACTATATTGTTGATCAACCCTTTTTATTGAAATTCAATTTTAAAATTGCAATAAACGACGATGCTGCATTAACGGCATCGACTCTCGAATTTTGCTTTGTTCATCTAAATCAAAGGGCACTGTAATCAGTTGCGTACCTTCGTCTTGCACCATTGACAATAACTGCCCGCGTGAATTGGTAGCGCCTGAATGTCCCCAAGTCTGACGCTTTTCACCATGCCAGCCTTGTTGGGCTGCACCTAAAACCTGACATTGACTGTCCATGCCACGTGCCTGCAAGAGCAATTGCCAGTGCATTTGACCTGTGGTGTAAGTAAAAGCCGATGGCGCAGTTAAAATATTTGCGTCTTGCGCACGTAAAGTTAAGGTCAATTCAGGAAAGCGCAAGTCATAACACACCATTAAGCCAATATTGCCAAATGGTGTTTTCGCAACAACGACTTCAGAACCAGGTTCAAAAAACTTAGATTCCTGATAACCGCCAACAGAGTCACCCACTTGCACATCGAACAAATGAATTTTGTCATAACGAGCTTCAGTTTTTTCTGGGCTAATACATAAACTGACCGTACGCACACGACCATCTGCAATTGTTGAGCCATCAGGGCGATACGGGCAGGGCAATGTACCCGCCACAATCCAGATTTGATATTGATGCGCAAGCTGTTCCAAACGTTGTTGAATACTTTCAAACTGTGTCGCGGTTTCACGTTGTTTACCGGCCGCAAAACAGATAAAGTTTTCTGGAAAAACGATCAGTTCAGCGCCATCAGCTTTACTCTGTTGAATCAATGTTTCAATGATTTTGAAGTTTTCTTCAATATCGTTTTGCGAGTTCATTTGAGCAACAGAAAGTAAAGTCATCAAAGCATTCCTGAGTGAAGATCAAGCGTTCTGCTGATTTTTCTCAGCACACTGATCAAGATTATCTTGTTCTTTTTGTAGCTGTTTCACCAAAGGTTCGAACATATTTTGGTTGTTTTCATTCAGCTTCATGAGGGTTTTATGGGCATCTAATACTGTGGTGAGCATATTGCTATGCGTGACGTGTTCTTCTACCAGCTCACGCGTGCAGACTGTCGGATCGCCACAGTAATTTAAAATCACAAACACCTGTCCTAAGCCCATGCTATTTGCGAGCGTAGTAATGTCTGGATTAGTAGATAGCATAACTGCCTGAATTTGATGGATTTGTTTTAGTTTTAAGCCTAGCTTAGCCAATATACCTAAAACTGTACTGTCAATAAATGTAGTTTGGGTTAAATCTACAATTGCACCCACCACATTGGATTGCTGTTCAATTTTACTGAGTAGTTTGTCTAGACTAATACAAGATTGGGCACGCACTTCGCCAAAAAGCTTAAAGATATGCGTTCCATTCAAACTTGCATATTCAACATGACCTGTTGACATATAAATGCCATTTGCAGAGAAGGATTAGATAATTATCCCATAGCGACTATATAGACTCAAGTAGCTTACAGTCGTATATCTAGGGTTAAGAAGTTAACTGGCTGATTTGTTGGTTATTTTGTTCGACACAAACTCAAGATTGCAATGTCATCGGCTACATGATCGGGTGCTTGGAATGATTGATTTTGCAAGTGAAAGACCAATTGTTCAAACTGTTCATTCAAACCACCGCTATAAGGTTCTAACGCACCATCGGAGCAGATAATAAAACGTGCCTGTTTATTTAATACGCACTCAAATTCCTCAACTTCTAAATCTTCAGTCAGTCCTAAAGGAAAACTACTGGTATTTAAAATCCTAGGTGCTTGATTGGGTTCAATAATAATGGCAGGTGGATAATGACCCGCACTCGACCAGCGTAGCTCATGAGTTTCAATATTTAAAATCCCACTAATCATGGTGATATGCTTTTCAATATTTTCTTGAACCAACATGCCATTCAGCTTCTTAATCAGTTCGCGTGGTGTTTTGGAGCGACCATGAAATGCAGCCATCCAAGACGTTAGTAAACTACTAGTTACACCATGCCCAGAGACATCGGCTAAATAGAACATGATTTCTTTATCACTGATTTTCCAGTAATCAAACCAATCGCCCGACAAATAAGCCGAAGGCTTAAATAACGTATCTACACGGTAGTTGTACAGTTCGATAGGATTGGGCAGTAATTTTTTTTGTAGTTCAGCAGCTGAAGGTAAGTCGCGGCTGTCTTGATTGCGTTTATATTGTGCGTCTATTTTGCGTAAGGCTTGTGGTGGATTTTCTGGTAAACGACTCCACAACCAACCTGCTAAAGCGCCTTGTTCCCATGCTTGCACCAATGCCGTGCCTTCATCTTCAAAGGCCAATACAATCGTGGGTAAATTCCATTGATGTGTTAAATAATCTTGCACATCGGCAATTGCAATAATGGTTGGGTCATACAAGCTGATGTCATCTATGTGAATCATTTGCACACTAGGAAGTGTGTCGAGCACCTGTTCTAGATATGGAATATCACGTGTGGGTTGAATGAAATACATAGAGTTTTGTGTTGACCCTGAACCTAAACAAAGCGTTACTATAACAATGCCTGAATACTCAAGGAAAGTAAAAACTCACCTTGAGTAAAATGTTTTACAAATTATTCTTTGCTTTCTTCAGGCGGGTTTATTTCTTCTTGATCATCAAAAAGTTCTTCGCTTTCATCATCTACAAAAGAAATACTATCTGCATCGAGTCCTTTCTTTTCCGCAATTTCAAAGTTTTTACGTTGCAAGTAAATATCCCGAATCGCGGCATATTTATCGCCCTGTAATACTTGTTCTACATCTAGGAGTTGCGAGCGCGTATCTAGGCCGCGCATAACTTGCTCCGACCAATATAAACGGTCATTGCCATCTAAAATGTATTTTTGTGGACGTGCCTGACCATCTACAAGTGTGCCGAAACCATCACGGAAAGTACTTGGGCCGTAAATTGGTAGCATGACATAAGGCCCTGAAGGGACACCGTAGTAGCCCAAGGTTGTACCAAAATTTTCTTCTTCCGTGTCTAAACCTAAACGACGTGCAGGGTCAGCCATGCCTAAAGTAGTAATCGTATTTAAACTAAAACGACCTAAAGTTTTTGCGGCACGTAAAGGGCGGCCTTGAATCAATTGGTTAACCGCATTCCAAGGTTCGCCCAAGTTTTTTCGGAATTGACGATATGACCCGCGCACTTCACCAGGGACTTTCTTTGTATATTGAACCGCAAGTGGACGCGCGATATTACGATCTAACATATCGTTGAATGCATAAATCTGACGGTTCAATGGTTGCAGTGGGTCTTTGACTTCATCGGGTTGTGCAGCATTTGCATTCACTTTTAAATCTTTGGCTTTTACATTTTTTAATTCTTTAAGCGCATTCAAACGACTACTTTTAGTTTCAGAAGATGAATCTGCCGCAATAACTTCAGTAGTTTCTTCTTGAGCAACTTCTTCAGTAGAAGGCATTGTCGCATGTGTTGAGGTGATGAATCCTAAAGAAACAAGGCACACCCAAAGATATTTTTGTTGATACATAAAGAATCCTAGCGCTTAAATCTGAGTAAGCAAAAGCTGTTATATCGCCGATGGGTGTATAGTAACAGTTAATTGAAACGATGTATTAAAGCAAATTTGCTCAAAATGTGTGTAGAAAAGGTAAGAATGAACAAAAAATAAACACTCGATATATTTCCTTTGAAAAAAGTGTTGCAAGGCGAAATATTTCACCTATAATGCACATCCATCGGCGGTGATGAAGATTAAAACTTCTGATAAAACAACGACTTGATTGAAAATGGTTAAGTTGAGTTTTAGAAAGAAAGTTTAAAATAATTTAAATTACCAGTTGACACTTTAGAAATAAAGCGTAATATAGCCGACCTAGCTTGATGTTGACGAAGCATCGAGAAGATCATTAAGAGATTATGAAGAACAACTTGTGTGGATTTTTACTGATTGATTAATCGAAAATATTTCATTGATTGATTGGTTTAAATTACTCGAAGTTTATTTGAGCGAAATTTAAGTCAGAAAATTGATGAGCCAGATTTGGAAGTTTAGATTAAAACTTCAAAATGATTTTAACTGAAGAGTTTG
>NZ_VPEY01000012.1:0-88312 GCF_013416935.1 Acinetobacter sp. YH1901141
GAAAGTTGGGTGTATTTCTTCATTGTGTGCTTTCCAATTGCGAGTTGAAAAAGTCTAATGATTCTATGAATACACCTAACTTTTTCAACTAACTACAAATGTGTTGCACTTGGGATTTGAATCTGCGTTTTTAAAATTTCTACAAACCTTTAAAAATCGTCATCTTACAAAATATTTATAAAACAAAGCCGTTTTTTTACTTCTTTTATTCATTATGAGAATAGGACAATAATCTAACCCCCCAAAAATGACAAAAAATAAAATAAAAAAAGGCGCATCACGCGCCTTTTTTATTCAGGCTGCTCACATTTAAGCTGGAATACGCAACACTTGACCAGGGAAAATGTCATCGGCATTTTTCAATAATGGACGGTTAGCTTCAAAGATTTTGTTGTATTGGTTGGCATCCCCATAAAATTCTTTAGAAATTTTAGATAAGGTATCGCCTGATTTTACTGTATAGAACTTGCTTTCTGGTTCTGGGGTTGCAACTGTGAGTTGATCATCTACTTGTGCAACATGGTCAATATTACCCACTGCAAGAATAATTTTTTCACGGTCTGCCTGACTGTTGACCTGTCCACGCACTGTCGCTAAGTCAGTAGTTGCGTTATAACTCACCGATAAACCTGTCACAGGTAAGCCTAAACTTTTCACATGCCCCAAAAGTTTATTGGCAATTTCTTGTGCTGATGGTTCTGCAGGTGTGCTTGGTGCAGCTTGTGGCTCTGCAGGTGCTGTATTTTTCTTACCAATCCCTTTTACAAAATCAAAAAGACCCATGAGGTGCTCCTATTTTCTTTTCTGCTGTTATAAAGCGTCACTCATTTGCATGAGCACGATGTTCTCATTTATTTATAACTAAAAAATAAGCCACTTCGGTTGTGATTAGACATTAGCTTGGTAACAAAATGTAAACTGCATCACATATTCAAAAACAAGCCGTTTTTCATGTTTCATTTTAAAACTCCAGCACATAAAAAAGCCACCTTGCGGTGGCTTTCATTTCAGCAGAGCTGAAATCAACAATTAACCAAGTTTTTTAGTTACGTAGTCAATTGCTGATTGAACTGTTGTGATTTCGTTAGAATCTTCGTCTGGGATTGTGATGTCAAAATCGTTTTCGAAAGACATTACAAGCTCTACTAAGTCTAAAGAGTCAGCACCTAAGTCATCCATAAAAGATGCTTCGTTTTTGATTTCTTCAGCTTTAAGACCAAGTTGTTCTGCAACCGCTTGTTTAACGCGTTGTTCGATATCGCTCACAGGAATTCTCCTCATTGCTTGTGGCGTTTTTAATGCCGTTAGTTTAATTGAATCTATAAAATTTTGAAAGTTTATACTTGAGCTTAGCTCATGTATAAACCACCATTTACGTGTAACACTGTACCAGTGATGTAACCAGCTTTGTCAGAAGCCAAGAAACTCACTGCATTTGCGATATCTTGTGGATCACCTAAACGGTTTAATGCCACTTGCTCACTCATTTTTTTGCGAATTTCTTCACTTAACTGATCTGTCATTTCAGTTGCAATAAAGCCCGGCGCAACCGAGTTTACTGTAATTTGACGACTGCCCATTTCTTTGGCAAGGCTTCGGCTGAATGCTTCAATACCGGCTTTTGCCGCAGAATAGTTGGCTTGTCCTGGGTTCGCAAAATGTGCCACCACAGAACTAATATTAATAATGCGTCCAAAACGTGCTTTGGTCATGCCTTTCAAGACACGTTTAGATAAACGGTAAACTGCCTTTAAGTGAATGTTGAGAATGTCATCCCAATCATCTTCTGACATACGCAGTAACAAATTATCTTTGGTGATACCCGCATTGTTGACCAATACCAAAACTGAACCATAGCTTTGTTCAATGTCAGAAACTAAGGCATCAATGGCAGCACCATCACGAACATCTAAAACTTTACCTGCACCGTTTTCTGCAAAACTTGCCGATAATTTTTCTGCGCCCGCTTCAGAAGTGGCAGTACCTACCACAAAAAAACCGTCTTGAATAAGTTGCTGAGCGATGGCTGCACCAATCCCTCGGCTTGCACCTGTGACTAATGCAACTTTACGTTCTTGTGTCATGCAATTTTCCCTTCTGCCACCAAAATGGCATTTAGCGCATCTTCCATACGACTTTGTGTGTCGAGTGGGAATGCTTTTTCGATATTCGGTAAACGCTTCGCAAGATTCGCCAATACGTTGCCTGGCCCACATTCCACGATATATTCAATACCTTGATCTTGTAGATATTGCATAGTTTGTGTCCACTGCACCGATTGATACAATTGCGCAGTAAGTGCCTGACCTAATTGCGCAACATCTGCCGCGATTCCAGCGTTGACATTTTGTATTACAGGAATACGCGGTAGCTCAATGGCAGTTTGTTCCAAAGCTTGTGCAAACTGTTCTGCCGCAGGTTTCATCAATGAACAGTGCGAAGGTACAGATACAGGCAGGGCAATGGCTTTACCGCCATTTTCTTTGGCCAATGCCATTACTGCTTCGACTAAAGTTTTATCGCCTGCAATAACCACTTGCCCTTGTGCATTGTAGTTGGCTGCTTCTACCGAGCCACGACCTTGCACATTCACTTGTTCACATAGCTCAAGCACTTTGGCATCTTCAAGGCCTAAAATGGCAGCCATTGCGCCCTGACCTTGTGGCACAGCGTTTTGCATTAATTTGCCGCGCAAGTTTACCAGTTTAACGGCATCGCCCAAGCTCAAGCTGCCTGCAGCTACTAATGCGCTGTATTCGCCCAATGAGTGTCCTGCCAAATATTTTGGTGCAACACCACCCAACTCTAACCACACACGCCATAAAGCGATACTTGCAGTGAGTAATACAGGCTGAGTAAATTCTGTTTGGTCTAAACCTTCACCACTTTGTGCAATGTGCCATAAGTCAAAGCCAATCGCTTCAGAGGCTTCTGCAAATGTTTCGCGCACACCGCTAAACTGTTCTGCAAGCTCAGCCAACATACCGGCTTTTTGTGAGCCTTGACCAGGAAAGACAAATGCAGTTTTAGTGGCTTGAGCTGCTTGCTCGAGTCGTTTAGCAGACATAAAAAATCCTTTAATTAAGATGCGCAAATTGTAGTTTTTTGCAGCTACAACCCACACCTTCTCATGTAAGCTCAGTTATGGAGCGGAAATTTAACACTTAATTTTGTTTTTAGTAATTGCCAAATACAACAAAAATCGGGCACAAAAAAAGGGAGCTTACGCTCCCATTTTTTCTACTAAGCTTGACGCTTAATACATCACCAATTATTCAGCATCTGCTTTAGCGAATAATTGACGACCACGGTAGAAACCATCTTTAGTTACGTGGTGACGACGATGAGTTTCACCAGTAGCTTGGTCTACAGTTAATGCATTCTCGGTTAAAGCGTCATGTGAACGGCGCATGTCACGGCGAGAGCGACTTTTACGGTTTTGCTGAACGGCCATGATGGCTCCTTACAAAGATCGAAAAAATGGATCAGAACAAATTGAGTTGTCTTAACTAAAAATTATAACATAATTTTCAGTTAAGTTTACCTTTCAAACTTGCCAAAACATCAAACGGATTATCACGTTTTTCTTCGGCAATGTTCTGAATGGCAGGTTGATGCTTATGCTCGCAAGCGTCATGCTTAGGAGATAAAGGCAACAACAATAACAATTCATCTTCTATAAGTGACAGTAAATTAGCCGTCGCAGGCGAATCATAATCGCCTTTGGTGGTGGCTTCACTTTCACCTAATACAATGAAATCAGCATCCTCATCCAAGCGCTCTATCAGTGACTCATCATCCACAAGAGCTAGATGAAAATCTGAAACGAGGTCTATTTCTACAGAACCCAAGCAGCGTTGGCATTCCATTGGAACTCTCGTTTCAATATGACCATCTAGCCATACAATGCGATGATACGCATCCATTGATAGCTTACAGTCTATGTTAACCAATTGATCATCAATTGATCCAACAGCTTCACGGGCGATACGAGCAAAGCGAGACAATGGCAGGTTACCTGACCATGTAAAGCCCTGTTCAGCCCATTTAAACGGCTCAATCTGTGCCGGAAAGGTATTTGCTGACATAATTAAGGCGGCAATTCTACAAATTCATCAGTACTCTGTCAAAGATTAAGATACAATTTTGTACTTATTTAGACAGACCAATTTTGGGTAACACAGTCATGCATCTGTTGCAGCCGCAAACAGAAGTGAATTTTTCATCACTTGTGAGCACACTTCCAACCACCAATTCTGACACTTCGCACCCCCAAGTGCAACTCTCGGACTGGGCAAAACTCAATACAGAAACGGAACAGGTGGACTGGCTCATCTTACACTTTAATCACTGGTTTTCCCACCTAAATGTGAACTTGGTCAAAGGTGATTTTGAACCTGAGTACTTTCCTGCCACGGCAACACAGCCTGCACGTATTCAATTTGCACATGGTTTCTTTAATAGCGCTTTACATGAAATTAGCCATTGGAGCATCGCGGGCGAACAACGACGTTTACTGCCAGACTTAGGCTATTGGTATGCTCCCGATGGTCGTACTCAGGAACAACAAGCCTTATTTGAACAGGTTGAAATTAAACCTCAAGCCATTGAATGGCTGTTTGCTCAAGCGTTTGGACGAAAATTCCGTGTATCTTTAGATAACCTGACCGGTGAAGGTGGAGATGGCCGCACATTTAAAGACAATGTCTTTGCCCAAGTGCAGCGTTATTTTAACGGAGAAGCCAAATTACCACGCGATGCAAAACGCTTTATTGAATGTATTTGTTACTGCACCCGAGGTGGCAAAACATTACAAATTGCAGAGTTTGAACGAAAAAATTTGGATTAAATGTAATAAAGCACAAGGCAATGATTGCAACTGACATCAATCCCCTTTCATAATGAGCCTAACGTCACATTTACGCTACTGAGGAATTCATATGTTGCATTTAAGAGTACATCCTGAAAATCCACAGCCGCGTCTAATCAGCCAAGCGGTTGAACGCATACGCGCAGGCGATGTGGTGGTCTATCCAACCGATGCTGCTTATGCGATTGGTTGCCAAATTGGTAATAAAAACGCGATGGAGCGCATTTCACAAATTCGTGGTTTAGGTGCAAAACACCAATACGCCATTATTTGTGCCGATTTATCGGATATTGCCACCTACGCCAAAGTGGACAATGCCATGTATCGTCTGCTGAAAAACAATACGCCTGCGGTCACCACATTTATTTTACCTGCGACCAGTGAAGTTCCGCGTCGCTTGATGCATCCCAATAAAAAAACCATTGGTTTGCGTATTCCAAGCAACCCCATTTGTCGCATGCTGCTTAAAGAATTAGGCGAACCTTTACTGACCAGCACCCTGATTTTACCGGGGCAAGAAGACCCTTTAGATGATCCATACGAGATTGATCTACAACTCAACAAACGTATTGATGTACTGATTGATGGTGGCTTAGGCACACTTAGCACCACCAGTATTATTGATTTATCGGGCGACAACCCGCAAATTGTGCGTCGTGGTGTGGGAGATGTGAGTGCTTTTGAATAAGCATTCACTACCTTCAAAGTGATTGACAGCACGGCAGTTTAAAAGCCTTGCTTGCATGAATTAAACCGATGACTTTATTTCAGGTATTGTTAAATTTGCAGCAGTTCTCGGATGAGATGCACATTTATGTGCAACATCCTTGGACATTAGAGTCCGATGCAATCGTATGTTCCAAAACTGCATTCACAGCAACAATGCCTGAACCTCCCGCTACTTATACTTATTTTTTAGATGCAGCATTATGCAAAGCACTTTTGGCACAATCAGAAAGCCGTAATCTTTGCCTGCAAGATAGCTGCATGGCAATGATTGAATACGCATTACAGAATAAACAGAAATAAATACTTAAAGATTGAATGAGTTAATTTTTACAACTTGCCTTAAATCTCCCTCAATCCCGATTTATTTTAGGCTTTTTTTGATATTTGGTCGTAGAACAGATTTATTTCAATCACGATATCCTTTAGACTAGCCGCTATTAATTCTGAGCTATTTCTCCATCTCCTTCTTATCTGAAGCGGAAATAGCATTTGCATGCTTTTGAAAATTCGCGTGGCCCAACACTGTAATGAATCAATCCCTCCACAATGCGATGGAACCTGCCCAACACATTCGTGTGTTAGATGAGTGGCAAGAGTCGATTCCTGAGGATTTGTATATTCCTCCTGCAGCATTTGAAATTCTGTTAGAGCATTTCGAAGGACCACTCGACTTTTTAATTTACCTGATTCAAAAAAATGGCTTCGATTTACTTCAGTTAGATATTGCCCCGATTGCATCGCAATATTTGTCGTATATGAATGCCATGAAATCGCTAAATATTGAACTGACTGCCGATTATATGGTGATGGCGGCATTACTGGCCGATTTAAAATCCCGCCTATTGTTGCCTAAACCTGCCAGTATCAGCAGCATTGAAAAAGACCCAAAACAAGAGCTGATTGACCGTTTAGAAACCTATTTAAGAGTCAAACAAGCAGCTGAACGCTTGGGGCAAATGCCTGTTTTAGAACGCGATACTTTTGCTACCAATGTTAGCTTAGGGCATACCGCAGTCAATAATGTCGGCTATGCAGCCGATCAATTACGTGATGCCTTGTTCTGCATTTTTAATCGTCCTGAACCTGTCACCCATCAAATTTTGCAAGAACCTGTTTTACTTGAAGAACGGATTGCATTTATTGAAGCCAAACTCGCATCGGGTGAAGTACTGAGTTTTGATGCGTTGCTAAAACCAAGTCAGGGACGCATGGGCATGGTTGTGACCTTTATGGCGATTTTAGAACTGACTCGCCAGCAAAAAGTGTGCATTATCAGCAGTGGGATTGAAACACCATTGAGCATTCAAGGGGCGCAGGCATGAATCCAGAACCCATGATTTCTAGCTTGTCTGAAGGCGAACAACAGCATGAAGTGCTGATGCAACTCGAAGCAATTATTTTTGCCAGTGACAGTGCTGTGTCTTTAGCGCGTCTGAAAGAAGCTTTTCAAGATAAATATAGCAAAGCGCAATTACGCCAGTTTTTACAACAATTGGCCATGTTACAACATGGTCGCTCGATTGAACTGATCGAAACCGCACAAGGTTTCCGTTTTCAGGTGCGGGCAAAGTATCGTACAATTATTACACAGGTGTGGCCTGAACGTCCGACCCGACTTTCGCCCTCACTGCTAGAAATACTGGCGGTGATTGCCTACCACCAACCTGTGACCCGAGCAGATATTGAACAAATTCGCGGAGTATCAAACAATAGTCAAATTTTACGCACATTGTTTGATTGGAACTGGATTAAAGAATCAGGTTTCCGAGAACTCCCAGGAAGACCTGCGTTGTTGGTTACAACGCCTCAATTTTTAAATGCGTTTGGCTTGAATTCCTTAAGTCAATTGCCTCCCCTACAGGATGCCAAGGAAGCTTTCATGGCACTCGATGCATCTGCGTCTGTGTCTTGAATAGGTAAACTGTTGATGATCATTTCTAAGGTTATGCTGTCATGAGTGAAAAGTTGCAAAAGGTACTCGCACGAGTAGGCTTGGGTTCTCGCCGTTATATGGAAGAAGTCATTGCCGCTGGTCGTGTGAGTGTCAACGGCCAAGTTGCCCAAGTGGGTGAACGTATCGAACCAGGTGATGAGCTTCGCATCGATGGTCGTAAAGTTCAGTTCCAAATTGAAGATGAAATTCGTCGTCGTGTTCTGATTTACTACAAACCAGAAGGCGAAATTTGCTCACGCAACGACCCAGAACAGCGCCCAACTGTATTTGATAACCTGCCTGCAATTGCCAATGATCGTTGGGTAATGGTTGGTCGTCTGGACATTAACTCGACAGGTTTATTGCTATTCACCAACGATGGTGAATTAGCCAACCGTTTAATGCACCCATCGAACGAAATTGAACGTGAATATGCAGTTCGTGTGATGGGTGAAGTGACACCACAACTGAAAAACAACATGCTGCGCGGCGTAGTGCTAGATGATGGCCCTGCCAAGTTTGAATCTTTCTCTGAAATTGGCGGTGATGGTATTAACCGCTGGTATCAAGTGGTGGTAAAAGAAGGTCGTAACCGCGAAGTTCGTCGTATTTTTGAATCACAAGGTCTGAAAGTCAGCCGTCTATTGCGTACCCGTTACGGCACGGTAATTTTACCGCGTGAATTACGTACAGGTCGCTGGATGGAATTGGATAAAAATGACATCGATAACCTTGCCAAAGCGGTTGAGTTAAAACCACGTCAAGGCACAGGTTTGTACGGCATGGCAAAACGTCGCAATGAGCGTATGCAGGAAAAACCGTTGGCAGCACGTCGTGGTGGTTTCTTGCGTCAGCAACGTCGTGACACCGAAGAAGCTGCACAAAACACAGGTTTTGCACCGCGTGAACGTCGTCAGGACGGTAACAGTTACGGCAACCGTGAGCGTCGTCAAGATGGTAACAGCTATGGCAACCGCGAACGTCGCCAAGACGGCAATAGCTATGGCAACCGTGAGCGTCGCCAAGACGGTAACAGCTATGGCAACCGCGAACCACGTCAGGATGGTAACAGCTACAGCAACCGTGAACCACGTCAGGATGGCAACAGCTACGGCAACCGTGAACGCCGTGACGAAAATGCACCACGCAAACCGTTTGGCAATAAAAGCTTTAAAAAATTCTAAAAGCTGAAATATGCCAAATTGATAAAAAGCCACACATGAATGTGTGGCTTTTTTATTGGGCAAATTTGTTGGAAAAAAATAATAAGGATTAGATATTCGGCAATACAGGAATTTCAATCCACTGTGCCTTTGGAAAGCTTTTTGCCAAATAATTTTTTAAATATTTGGCAGTATCCTGCGAAATTAAAGGGTCTTGTGATTCATCGTTCAAATTATATGCCAATGCATGCAAATTCAAACCACGTGTTTTTAAAGCTTCCAAACTGAGCAAAGTGTGGTTAATACTGCCCAAACGACCAGAACTCACCAAAATAACAGGATACTGTTTTTGCTCAATATAGTCGATGGTGAGCAGGTCTGTGGTCAGCGGCACCATGAGCCCGCCTGCACCTTCCAATAATACCGCATCATACTTTGCCGCCAATTGCGCAGTTGCAGCCTCAATTTTAGCAAAATCAATCTCACGACCATCAATTTGTGTAGCCAAATGCGGTGAAGCAGGATAACTAAAAATTTCAGGCATGGTGAGCTTGTCATCATCTTCAGGCAACCATTCACTGCCCATAATTTTACGATGCTGCTCAATATCTTCTGAAACGTCTTGATTGCCTGTTTGAATCAATTTTTGGGTAATAGTCTGAATACCCTGTCCATTCATGGTCTTGGCCAAATAACCTGTGGCATAGGTTTTACCAATCCCTGTATCAATACCACTCACAAAATAAACTTGAGCTGTCATGGCATTCTCCGTGCAAGACAATAAATAGGATGATACGTGAGCGTATAACTTTTTTGCTGTGAGCTATGCTGCTGACTAAACTGTTCATAGCCCCGATAAAATTCGGTTAAAGTCGTTTTGTTCCAACGCTGCCCTTGTGCTGTACCCGTGACACCTGTGGCTTTTAAATGCTGCAAAATCTGTTTGGGATGTTCAAAACTTAATGATTCAAGCTGCTCTGAACAGTGTAATACTTCAAAGCCCTGCTGTTTAAGCTGTTGTTGTAACGCATCCATACTCAAATAATGTAAGCCTTGACCTGTTAATTGCTTAATTTCAGTCAAGTTTTGAGGGCCAAACGTCGAAAAGCACAAATACCCTTGCGGCTTTAACGCTTGATTCGCCTTGCGCAATAATGCTCCAAAATCTTCCACCCATTGCAAAGCCGAACTCGAACAAATTAAATCCAAAGACTGCGGAAAATCGAGCTGTTCTATATCGCCAATTAAGCCATGAATTTGCGTACTAGTTGTTTGAGGATGATGCAGATACGCATGCAACACTTCGGCATATAAATCATTTAAAGTCAGCTGTTGAATTTGAAATTCACGCAGTAGCAAGTCGGTTAAATTCCCTGAACCACAGCCGATTTCCAAGACGTTTTCAAAGCAAGGCTGAGGTTGATCTGACAACTTTTGCTGCACAATATATTGCTGCATTTTTGCCATTAACTGCTGACAAATTTGCTGCTGTACCACGGCATGCGTTTTATAACTCTGATGAGCGCGGGCAAAACGCTGTGCCACTTGTGCCTTATCTATACGCATACGCACACTCAAAGCAAATCCAGTAACTGTGTTAAATCTGCCGTTTCAAATTGCGTATTTAAACAAATCCGCAGTCTTGAACTGCCTTGCGGCACAGTCGGTGGACGTACAGGCATCACATAAAAACCTGCAGTCTGTAACTGTCGGGCTTTGCTTACAGTTGCAGTAGAGTCGCCAATAATCACAGGTACAATTTGCGAAGTTGATGGGCAAGCAAAACCTTTGGCCTGAATCCCCTGCTGTATAGATTGGCTCAAGGCCGCCAAATGCTGACGCTGTGCCTGCATGTGCACAATCTGATTCAGCATAAACTGCGTCCACGCCATACAAATAGGTGGCTGTGCGGTACTAAAAATTAGCGGGCGCATCCGATTAATTAGGTAATCACGGATAATCGGATCACAGATCAAATATCCCCCAACTGAAGCAACGGCTTTGCCAAACGTCCCAACCAGAAAATCAATGGCATCAATCACGCCATATTGTTCGGCACAACCTAAACCTTGCTGCCCACGTACGCCAATCGCATGTGCTTCATCGACATATAACATGACTTTGGCAAAATGCTGTTTCAGCGCGACCAATGCGGCTAAATCAGTTTCATCACCATCCATACTAAAAATGGATTCAGTCACCACAATAATGCGTTCATAATTATCATCGGCATGATATTGCGTCAGCAATTGCTGCAAATGTGCCAAATCATTATGCCGATAACGCAAATATTTTGCAGATGACAAACGAATGCCGTCAATCATGCTGGCATGTACCAGTTTATCGGCCAAAATTAGGGTTTTCGCATCTGCCAATGCAGGTAAAATACCAATATTCATGTGATAGCCGCTATTAAACAGCAAGGCAGCTCGCCCATGAAATAATTGCGTTAATGTGGCTTCAAGCTGTTCATAGGCAGGGAAATTTCCAGTCAGCAAACGTGATGAAGATGCACTCATTAAACGCTGTGCATTGGGCGTTTCATCAAAAAACTGTTCACGTAAGCGCAAATCAGAGGCTAAACCCAAATAATCATTGGAAGATAAATTCAGCATCTGCTGTTGCTGAATTTCAATTGTTTTACCTTGCTGCTGATTGCTGCGAAATTGACGAAAATTGCCCTGTTGGCGAAGCTGATCAAGCTGTTCTGCATAGTGATCGAGTAAACTCATGCGCTCGCTCCTTGCATACCTGTCACCACCTCAGCCAATTGCTGCAATAAAGTATTTAGTTCTGCTGCTGTAATCACATACGGCGGCATCACATAAACCAATTTACCAAATGGACGCACCCAAATACCGCGTTGCACAAATTCTTGTTGCAGGCTTTGCATATCGACAGCATGTTTAAGTTCTACCACACCAATTGCACCTAAAACTCGCACATCCTGCACCCATGCCAAATTAGCCAATGGTGTTAAATGCTGTTCAAGTTGCTGTTGTATACGTTGAATATTGGCTTGCCAGTCTTGTTCTAATAATAATTGGGTACTTTTTACTGCAACCGCGCAGGCCAGTGGATTTGCCATAAAGGTCGGGCCATGCATAAACACACCTGCCTCACCTTGCGAAATCGTTTCTGCAACATGCTTCGTGGTCAATGTGGCAGACAAGGTCATATAACCGCCTGTCAGCCCTTTGCCGATACACATAATATCGGGTTCGACCTGTGCATGTTCCCATGCAAACAACTTGCCTGTACGCCCAAAACCTGTGGCAATTTCATCAAAAATTAACAACACATCATATTGTTCACAGAGCAATTTGGCTTGACGCAAATATTCAGGATGATAAAAGCGCATGCCGCCTGCACCTTGCACAATCGGCTCAATAATCATGGCAGCAACCTGCTGATGATGCTCTGCCAAACTTTGCGCCAATTCTGCAATATCAGCAGGATTCCATTCTTGATCAAAGGCTGTTTTCGGTGCAGATACAAAATAACGACGCGCCAAACTTGAGCCAAAAACCTGATGCATCCCTGTGACAGGATCACAGACCGACATGGCATTCCATGTATCGCCATGATAGCCAGAACGGGTGGTAATAAAATTGGTTTTCTCGGTTTTGCCTTGTGCTGTCCAGTATTGCACCGCCATTTTCAGCGCCACTTCAACAGCAACTGAACCTGAATCTGCATAAAAAATTTTATCTAAACTCGGTGGGGTAATTTCGAGCAGCAAACGCCCTAACTCAATAGCAGGACGATGGGTCAATCCACCAAACATGATATGCGCCATACTGTCGAGTTGCTCGGTCACAGCACGGTTCAGTTTAGGATGGTTGTAGCCATGAATCGCACACCACCACGATGACATGCCATCAATCAACTGGCGACCATCTTCAAGTTCAATGGTGCTGCCAAATGCCCGCTTAACCTTAAAGGTTGTTAAGGGCTGAGTCATAGAGGTGTAAGGATGCCAAAGATGTTCACGATCAAAAGCCAAATCCATCTGTTCTGTCATCCCACCATCATCCTTGATCTTGTAAAAAACTTGATGTGCTAAATCTTAAACCTGTCTACAGATAAAATAAATTGCGAGATTTGTCACTTATGGACCTGTTGGCGGGTTTTTCTGTAAATATTGGCAGATTTTGCTAGTCAACTCATCGGCATGGAACAATGGCAGCCCATGCGAGCCTTGCAAAACATCTACGCTTAAAAACTTTGCAGCTAAATTTTGCAGTTTAGCTGCAACTTTGCAATCAACTAAAACATCATGCTCGGCAAAAAGATGATACTGCAGACCTGTATAATTTTTAAGCTTAGTCACCAAGTTTAAGTTTTCCAATAAATCCAAACCGTGTTGAAGCAAAGATTGCGGCTGTGGCTGAACCAAACTTTGTAATTGTAATAGGTCGGTTTTACTACTAGTGACACCCTGACACACCATAAAACCAAAACGCTTTAGGGTCAGAATTGGGTCTTGTGCAAAAGATTGTTTAAACTGGGCAAACGTGGCTTGTGGCATAGCGGTATCCCAATCGGCTTGTGCAACAAAACACGGATTGGATGCAATGGTAATTAAGGTTTTATATCCTGCATATTGGCTGGCAATCGCATCGACCAGTAGCGTTGCCAATTGCCCACCCAGTGACCAGCCCATAATTACATCAAACTGACGTGCAAATTCAACCTGTTGCTGCATGACTTGAGCATCAGTAGCGTTAAAAATATTGATGAGCTCAACCCGAAAACCTTGTGCAGTTAAGGCTTGCTGTAACGGATTTAAGAGTGCAGTACCACCGCCCCAGCCTGTAATCAATAAAATCTGTTGTTGCACGTGGCTTGCTCTCAAGTTAGAAAATCACCTCAGTATAATACTGAATCGGCTCAATCGACATCTGCAAAGCACCAAGATACATCCTTAAAAAAACCAATTGATATAAAAAAGCCAATCTATAAAAACCGATCTATAAAAAAACCCGACTTATCATAAATCGGGTTTTGGTCTATTTTGCTTTGATCAGATTACATTTGCGATTGAATGTAGTTTTGTAAACCAATCAATTCAATTAAACGTAATTGTTTTTCCAACCAGTACGTATGATCTTCTTCTGTGTCGGTCATTTGCTGACGCAACATATCACGGCTGACATAATCGCCTTTTTCTTCACACAATTTTACGCCTTGCGCCAATTTTTCACGTACTTCGTATTCCAGTTTTAAATCGGCTTTTAAGCAAGACACCACATCTTCACCCACGTCGATGTCATCGCGCTGCATATTTGGAGTGCCTTCAAGGAACAATACACGACGAATTAAAGCATCGGCATGCTGCGCTTCTTCCTGCATTTCATGGTCAATGCGCTCAAAAATTTTGCTTAAACCCCAATCTTCATACATACGCGAATGAATCAGGTATTGATCGCGAGCAGCCAGTTCGCCACCAATCAACATATTTAAATAGTCTACGACTTCTGGATTGCCACGCATTTGCTGTACTCCCTTTCTTAATCCAGTCATTATGGACACATTCAGGCAAAATTGCAAAAGTTAATTATTGTAAACCCATGATTTTTATAAAATTAAAATGAGAAACATACGCATTTGCAATATAACTTAAAAATTCCCATATATAAAACAACTGCTTGGCAAAACTTAGCTTTAAAAATGACAATACAATGATTTTGCATCATTTTGTAAATATTGAAAGAAACCATACTTTGACGCTCAAGTATCGTAAAAAACGCCTAAAAAGCGGATTTTAAAACCCAGCTGCTTTATGATAATCACGAGTTCCATCACTTTCTTAAAATAATGACAAATCTAAATACATCTGCACCCATTTTAGTCACAGGCGCAACAGGCTATATTGCCAGTTGGGTCATTAAAAACCTGCTTGAACAAGGACATACCGTACACGCGACGGTGCGTGATCTGAAAAAAACCCACAGTTTTCAACATCTGACTGATATCGCGGCAAAAAGCACAGGCAACTTACAATTATTCCAAGCCAACTTACTTGAAGAAGGTGCTTTTGATCCCGCCATGCAAGGTTGTGAAATCGTGCTGCACATGGCCTCGCCTTTTGTGGTCACCAATTATAAAGATGCCATCAAAGACATTATTGAGCCTGCCGTAATTGGCACTGAAAATGTGTTAAACAGCGTTAATCGTACTGCATCGGTAAAGCGTGTAGTGGTGACTTCAAGTATTGCTGCAACCTATGGCGATGCGATTGATATTTTAAATACGGCCAATAATCGCTTTGATGAAAGTCACTGGAATACTAGCAGTAGCCCTGAGCATCAGCCTTATCCTTATTCAAAAGTGGCAGCTGAACGCAAAGCTTGGGAAATCGCAAAGGCACAAAACCGCTGGGATTTGGTCTGTATCAACCCTGCTTTGGTGCTTGGCCCATCGTTGACCAAAAACACCCAATCGGGCAGCGTGGAAGTGTTATTGCAGTTTGCCAACGGTATGACCTTGGCAGGTGTCCCTGCTATGTGGAATGGCATTGTCGATGTGCGTGATGTTGCCGATGCTCACATTCAGGCCGCATTCAACCCTGCTGCTGAAGGTCGCTATATTATTAGCGGTGGCACACTCAGCTTATTGGAAATGGGCAAAATTTTAGCGCAGCACTTTGGACGTAAATACCCTTTCCCACGCAATCAGTTACCTAAATTTGCCTTTAAAGCCTTTGGCCCTCTACTTGGTTTTTCCCGTAAATTTGTGGAACTGAATATGGGCTACCCAATTTATTTTAATGCGGAAAAAAGTCAGCGTGAATTGGGTATGCACTACCGCAATATTGAAACCAGTCTAGTCGAACATTTTCAGCAACTCATTGATGATGGCATTGTGAAGAAACGTTAAACCTTCGACTTCTCTCAGTAAAAACCAAGGCACTTCATCGTTGAAGTGCCTTTGTACCTATTAGTGGATAAAATGTAGGATGATGCTTATTCAAGCACACCATATTCCTGCATCAGCTGAATAAACTCAGCTTCATTCATGACCTGCACACCCAACTTCTCGGCTTTTTCCAGCTTTGAGCCAGCTTTCTCACCCGCCACGACACATTTGGTTTTACCCGAAACACTACCACTCACCCGTGCACCCAAAGCCTGCAACAACTGAGTCGCTTCATCGCGTCCCATTTGGCTCAACGTCCCTGTAATCACCCAACTTTCACCATTCAAAGGCTGACGTGTCGGTGCAATCGGAGCATCCCAATGAATGCCTGCAGCTAATAAACGATCCAACACTTCTAAATTATGCGGCGCTTGGAAAAAGTCCAAAATCCATTCTGCCGTAATATCTCCCACATCTGGAGTTTTCTTTAACGCTTCTAAATCAGCTTCACGCAAAGCCTCTAAAGTCTGAAAAGTATTGGCAAGCATCCGCGCGGTGGTTTCGCCCACACCACGAATTCCCAAGGCATAAATAAACGCAGCCAAAGTAGTTTTTTTGCTGTTTTCAATCGAGTCAATCAAGTTTTGAACCGACTTCTCACCCATTTTTTCAATGCCGAGCAAAGTGTCGCGGTGTTCGTGTAAATGATAAATATCAGCCACATTTTGTAGCAAGTTCAGATGCAGTAATGACTCCACCCAACGATCACCCAAACCTTCAATATCCATGGCTTTACGTGACACAAAATGACGAATCGCTTCAATACGCTGTGCCGCACAATACAAACCGCCTGAACAACGCGCCAAAGCCTCACCTTCAGGCATCACCACAGGCGAATCACACACAGGGCATTGTTCAGGTAAATGCACTTCTTGCGCATCGGCAAGGCGAAATTCAGGCCAGACTTTTTCAACTTTGGGAATCACATCACCACTACGGTAAACACTGACCGTATCGCCTAAACGCACATCCAAACGGTGAATTTCACCAATATTATGCAAAGTAACATTGGATACCGTCACACCACCTACCGCAACGGGGTTTAAACGTGCCACAGGCGTCAACGTACCTGTGCGCCCCACTTGCCAATCAATATTTTCAATGGTGGTTAAAGCGGCAACTGCAGGGAATTTATAGGCAGTCGCCCAGCGCGGCTCACGACTTAAAAAGCCCAATTGCTGTTGCTGTTTCAAGTCATTGACCTTGACCACCATGCCATCAATTTCAACGCTTAAATTCGGACGCTCAAGGTTAATTTGCTCATAGGCCGCCTGAACATCTTGAATGCTCTTGCAGACAAAATGACGTTCGCCAATTTCAAAACCAAACTGCCCCAACCATGCCAAACTGTCGGACATGGTGCTTTGTCCATGAGGCGGCACACATTGCGCAATGCCATAAGCATAGAATGCTAAAGGACGTGAAGCCGCAATATTCGGGTCTAACTGACGCAAACTGCCTGCTGCTGCATTGCGTGGATTGGCAAAGGTTTTTTCACCTTTGGCTGTATTGGCCGCATTGAGTTTTTCAAAACCAAGTTTTGGCATCAACACTTCACCACGCACTTCCAAAAATTCAGGAATAGCCGTTTCTGTCGCACTCAAAACTTTCGGTAAATTGCGGATAGTTTTGACGTTGTGGGTAATGTCTTCCCCTGTTTCCCCATCACCACGGGTCACACCACGCACTAAAACACCATGTTCATACCAAAGTGAAATCGCCAAACCATCAAATTTGAGTTCGACATCGTATTCAATATTTTGGTTGGGCAAACGCTCTTCGACACGTCTTGCAAAGGCAAATAATTCTTCCTGATTAAACACATTGCCTAAAGACAACATTGGCACAGCATGTGTAACCGTGGTGAACTTTGCCAAAGGTGTGCCACCGACTTTATTGGTCGGTGTATCGGGTTGAACTAAATCTGGATACTGTTGTTCCAACGCTTTTAGTTGATGGAAAAGCTGATCATATTCACTGTCTGCAATTGTCGGTTGATCCATCACATAATAGGCATGATTGTGCTTGGCAAGCAGTTGAATCAATTGACGCATTTGCGCCACGACGGTTAAATCTACAGACATATTTTCCACCATAAAAAAGGGCGGTCTTGTTCCGCCCTTCAATTTTTTCTATGTAGCGCATGCTACAGCTTGTATTGCTGCGCACATTATAAAAATGCGGCTGCAAAGTTGCAATTTATCCTACTGCACTCAGTTCATTTGCCAAACACTTGACGTAGCTTATACCCAGTACGAGATCGCAATTCTAGACATGACTTGCCTGACCAGCACGATAATCTATCGCCTGATGACGCCAGTGTTCACGTAATTGTGGAGTAAACTCTAAATGGTTTTGGTCATAGACCGTTCCATCAATTTCACGTGCAATCAGTCCTGAAATGCTGACCATGGTATCAAAGGCATTTTGCACATCGCTGTGCGGCAAAGCGAGGAAGAACGCTAAACCTTTAACTTGTTCGCTCGATAAAGTTTCTAAATCAAAACCATCTGCGCCTTCATCATTAATTTGTAAAACTGAAAATAATAATTTAGTGCCATCTTCGTTATAGCGATGGAAACATGACATTTCACCGAAACGTAAACCATATTTCATCAAGACTTTTAAGGCTTTATCGCCCGAAAGTATGCGACGTTCAGGGAAGACATTCAGCGCGATAAAAGATTCAGCGGTTGCCAAGGCACTTTCTTCATCCATGATTTTTTGTTCATGCAAATGCGAATCTAAAATGCTGCTTTCTTCATTAAATTCTGAAATTTCGGCAGTTTCAATGTGTTGATTCAGACTGTATTCAGTCGAAGCTTTGTTTTGCTCGACAGTCTGCGCATTCGGTTCAGTTTCTACAATCACTTGCTGAATTTCATCCGATAATGAATATTCTGAAGTTGTCGCTGTCGGGCTTGGCGTGTCTTGTGCAACTTCAGACTTCGATATCGTTGTGGATGGATCAAGCTCAGAATTTTCTGTATTTGCCTGCAAACTCGGTTCAACTTTGTCAGTTTCTGTGCTTGAAGAAGCCACGACATCATCCGTTAAAGCCTGTGGTTCAGACTTGGCAGGCGCATCTTGCGTAACTTCATCTACCGTTAAAGTCGGCTCCACACGCGGTGGCGTAGCGTCGCTTTGCAATTGGTCACGTACATGGCGTGGAATAATCGGTTTTTGGCTTTCTGCATTAAATTGCAGTTCCGAATCTAAGGATGGCGCTGAATCTACAGGTTTTTTTAGAATCATTTTCAAACCAAACGCCATGATCACAATAGCGATGACAATTCCAACGATTGTGGTGATTTCCATATTATGCCTCCGCGACTAGGCCGTATTCTGCGGCTTCTTCTAAATTTACGGTTACTAATTTTGAGGTTCCCGGTTCAGGCATGGTAACACCTAAGAGGTCGGTTGCCATCGTCATAGCAAGTTTATTATGTGTAATGTAAATGAATTGCACTTGTTCAGAAAGTTCTTTTACTAAATTACAAAAGCGCCCCACGTTAGCATCATCTAACGGTGCATCAACTTCATCGAGTACGCAAAATGGCGCTGGGTTTAAACGGAAGATTGCAAAAACCAAAGCCAAAGCTGTCAGTGCTTTTTCACCCCCTGAAAGTAAGGCCAAAGAACTGTTGCGCTTACCTGGTGGACGCGCCATCAATTTCACCCCAGATTGCCAGTCATCTTCCAAGCTCAGACTCGCTTCACCGCCATTAAAGACTTTAGGAAACAACTCCTGCAATTCGGTATTCACCTGATCAAAAGTATTCATAAACAGTTTACGAGTTTCCTGATCAATACTTTTCATTGCCGCCTGTAACTGCGAAACGGTATTTTCCAAGTCTTCAATTTGATGGCTTAATTCTGCAAAACGGGCAGATACTTCTTCATATTCTTCCGAAGCCGCCAAATTGACCGCACCCAATTTATCAAACTGTTGCTGCGCTTTCGCCAGTTTTTGTTGATGCGCAGCGACATCAATCTGCAAACCTGTGATGATCTCGCTGTTTAAATCTTTTAACTGTTCAGAATAATGCTGATAGTCCGACTTTGCCGATTGCCATGCCAAGCGCTTTTCTTCGAGTTTGGCACGTAATTGTTCATCTTGCTGCTGTTGCTGCTGCCGTTGCTCGGTCAGTTGCTGCTGTTTGGACTGCACACTGTTCAATTCCACTTGCCATTCCTGCCAAGTTTTTTGCAGCTTTTCAGTCTGCTGCTGCTGCTCTGAAAACTGAGTTTCCAAGTCAGGCAACTCCAACTGAACAGGATCGACAAACTTTTTGGCTTGTTCCATTTGCGCCACAATTTGTTGATATTGTGCTTTTAAGAAAGTGGCATCTTTTTCTAACAGTTCAATTTGCTGCTGAGTTTGTACCGCTTGACGACGTAACAGATCCACTTCTTGTTGCTGCTGCTGAAACTGTTGCTGTGAACTATCCAGCTGCTCATTCAGCTGCTCGACCTGAAATTGCAAGATTTTATACTGCGGTAAGGCTTGCTCAAGTTTAAAAGCCAAAGCATGCAAATCAATTTCCAGATCATCTTTTTGCATGGCATCTTCTTCAAGCTGCTCATCTAATTGTGCCAATTGATGCTGTAATTGCTGTTGCTGTACTGCAAAAGCCTGTGCCGCACTTTCGGCTTTCGCCATTTGCACATCTAGCGTTTGCAAGGCTTGCTGTTGCTGTTTGAGCTGTTGCTGTTGTTGCTGCAATTGCTGCTGCAACTGTTTTACCTGTTGCTGCAATTCAGGCAGTTGCTGTTCTGCTTGCTCATATTGTGGCAGTTGCAACGCCAACGCCTGTTCAATTTCATCCAAGCGAATCCGATGGCTTAATGCCCCTTGCCCTGCCTGTGCCGCTTCATCATAAAACAGCCCGATTACCCAGTCTGCTCCCACATGATAACCATCTAAACTAAGGATAGACTGCCCTGCTTGTAATTGCACTTGCAATGCCAAAGCCTGCGATAAACTTTCTGTAATTGCGACACTTTGCCACAAGCTACTTTGCGGTGAAGCAATCCAGTCACTGAGCGACTCACACCCCGAAAGCTGTATTTTTGATGTTTTTGAATCTACAGCCAAATGAATTTTTAGCTGACGTGCGCGGCTGTCCTGAAATTCAATATCTGCTTCTACCACCTGCGCAGATAACCATTTAGCCAAGAACTTTTCAATTAAATTGGCATGTGGTTTCGCCACATCTGCAAGTTGTAATACTTGCATCAACTGCACCACATCGGTTTGGGCTTTTGGACTTTGCTTAATGAGCAATTGATTGAGGTTTTTCTGTTCTGACTGCAAAATCTGAATCTCAGATTTTAAGGTCGCACACTGTGCTTTGTGCTCATTATAGTTGGTCTGCAACGTGGCGAGTTGCTGAGTGCTGTCTTGAATATTCTGTTCTAGTGTTAGCATTTCAGCCTGCAAGCGGGTCTTTTCGTCTTGCAGTTGTTGCATTCTCTCTTGCTGATCTTGCGGCTGAATTTGTGCAAACTGCTGTGTCAGGGTTTGTTTTTGCTGTTCAATACGGCTGATATTTTTGGCTAACTGCTCACTTTGCGCCTGCATGTGCACATGCTTTTGTTGTTGCTGTTCTACTTGCGCTTTGACTTGGGCATATTGTGCAGCTTGGGTTTGTTGCTGTGCTTTTAAATCCTGAAATTGCTGGCTCTGCTGCTGCGCCAAATGATCTTGCTGCTGTAGATTTGCCTGTTGGTTTTCTTGCTGATCGACCAAACTCTCTAGCTGCAATTCAATCAACTGCAAACGCTCTTTGGTTTGTGCTTTTTGTTGTTCAAGCTGCGATAAAGTCGCGGTATTTTGCTGAAACAAACTTTGTTTTTGTTCCAAAGTCATTTTCAGTTCAGCCAGTTTCTTTTCTGCCTGTTGCCATTCTTGCTGTAGCGGTGTCGATTGCTGAATCAAACGCTGAAACAACTCACTGGTCGCAGTTAAGTCATGTTCCAAAGTGGTCAGCTCAGAGCGCACCAATTTAAAACTTTCCCCTAACTCATTCATACTCAGGGTATATTCTTGCTGTAAACGTGCACTTTGTTCACACTGAAAAGACAACACTTCGACTTTAATGGTGCGAATTTCGCTCTCAAGCGCTTTGTATTGAATTGCTGTTTCTGACTGACGTTTTAAGGTTTTTAATTGCGATTTTAGTTCTGAAGCAATATCTTCCAAACGCGCCAAGTTCTGCGTGGTGTGATCCAAATGCAGCATGGTTTCACGACGACGCGCCTGATAACGTGACACGCCTGCCGCTTCTTCAATAAACACCCGCATTTCTTCAGGTTTAGCATCAACCAAACGATTAATCATGCCCTGTTCAATAATTGCATAAGAACGCGGGCCTAAACCTGTACCCAGAAAAATATCGGTGATGTCACGACGACGACACTTGGTTCCATTTAAAAAATATTCAGACTTACCATCACGGTTGACCTGCCGACGTACCGACAGTTCATTATAGGCGTTATAAGCACCGCCCAATTTGCCATAGGTATTGTCAAAACGCAGTTCAACACTGGCTACACCTACAGGTTTGCGTTTGGCAGTTCCTGTGAAAATTACATCCTGCATACTGCCGCCACGCAACTGGCGCGCACTAGATTCGCCCATCACCCAACGAATGGCGTCAATCACATTGGATTTACCACAACCATTCGGCCCCACCACAGCGGTACGGTTGGCTTTAAAATGTAAGGTCGTACTGTCGGCAAAAGATTTGAAGCCAGAAAGTTTTAAACTGCTTAAACGCATAATGTCCCAATTAACGGCGTGAACGTCTTGCCCATGCAAGCTCGATCTGTTTCATACGGGTCAGAGATTCCAACACCAAGTTGCGCAAGTGTCGGCAAAAATCTTCCATAAATAAAGTGGCTTGTTGTGATTTTCTGCTTAAAATTGCATCACTCACCAGTTTAAATAATTCAAAAGATTCTTGTAACTCCCGACGCGAAGTATTTAAGGTCAAAAAGTAACTGCGTCTTAACGATGGCAATAACTCTTGATAGAACTTCATTAAATATAAATTTCCCACCATATCAGGCTGCCGTGCCAGATATTGAAAAATTAAATCATAAAACTTTTCAGTATTGCCCAAGCGACATTGCTCTGCCAGTTGCAGCAAAAGTTGTTGTAAGGCTTCGGCTTCATGCATTCGCCACGTGTCCGCAATACGCTGCACAATATAACCCAATAACAAACTGCTGCTGTCAAACAAAGCTCGGACTTGCTGTGCCGACATTTCCGACACAATTGCACCACGACGTGGAAAAATTTCAATCAGATGAGTACGTTGCAATAACAACAGCGCTTCACGTACCGAACCACGACTCACGTCCAGTTCTTTGGCGATGCGCAATTCCTGAATACGCTCACCTTCAACCAAATCACCGCTAATAATCTGTTCTGCGATGTGTCGGGCAATTTGTTCCGATAAACTTTCTGATTCTTGTTGTTGCATACTGTTCCTATCTTGTTTTTATAAGATGCAGTGATGAAAATTCGGAGCTACTCTCATTTAAGACATCTCAGGATCATCCTTCGACTGCAAGCATAGCTCCGATACAAGCATCTTTCTTTTTACTGCGAAACAGATCACAACGCCATGACATTGTCCGACAATTTCATGGCGCTAGAGCCAATTTTACATGGCTTAAAACAAAGAAAATAGCGACTCAACTTAGAAAAATACTCGCATACCCTGATATACAAAATAACAGCCAACGGTGGTCAGCAAGCAGGCAAAACATTTTTTCAACATCGCTGGCGATAACAAATGTGCCACTTTCGCACCAACTTTGGCAGTAATAAAGCTCATCACACTAATGCCTATAAATGCATAAATGTGGATATAACCAATGGTATTGGGTACTGCAACTTCGGCTTGCTTACCAAACCACATAAAGCCTAATGCGCCCGCCACCGCAATTGGCAAACCACAAGCGGCTGAGGTTGCTACCGCTTTTTGCATGACCACGCCGTAACGGTTTAAGTACGGCACTGTTAAACTGCCACCGCCAATCCCAAAAATTGCAGAGGCAATGCCAATCCCACCGCCCGCCATGACTTGCTTTGCAGTTGAAGGCAAATGATGTGAAGGATCAACCGCAATATTTGCGCCTCTAAACATCTTAAAAGCCACCCACAGTGCAAAACCGCCAATTAATAATTGTAAGCCTTGCCCCGAAAGGAAATCGGCAATACCTGCACCAACAAATGCACCCACAATTAAACCAGGCGCAAGATTACGAAATACAGGCCACATCACCGCACCTTTTTTATGGTGTGCCGTAACTGAGCTGATCGAAGTTACAATAATGGTTGCCAATGATGTCCCCACCGCCATGTGCATTAACACCGATGGGTCATAATTGAGTTGAGTGAACACAATATATAAAATTGGCACAATAATTAAGCCGCCGCCCACGCCAAACAGCCCTGCTGCAAATCCAGCAATTGCACCAATCAATAAATATATGATTAACTCCATAAATATATTCCACTATTTGTAAATTCGTATGGATGTAGAAACCCGACAACTGCAACAACAACTCACAGAAGCAGGACAGCTTCCAGAAGTACTCATCCTGAAGCCGATTACCACTTCCACCAATGATGATGTACGGGAAATTGCACAAAAAGGTGTGCAGAGTGTCTTGGTATGCAGTACCAGACAAACGCATGGTCGAGGACAACGTCAACGGCAATGGGTATCACCCGAAGGGAACATCTATTTAAGCACATTGCTAAATTTACGAACACCTGTAAATGGGCGTTTGGCTTTAGAAATTGCGTTAAATATCTTGCAAATGCCGAGTCTACAGGCGCTGAATCTACAAGTAAAATGGCCAAATGACTTATACAGCCCGCAAGGCAAATGGGGCGGCATCTTAATTGAGCCAATTTCTGCACAGCAAGTCATTGTTGGGGTTGGGCTTAATCTTGCACCTGTCAGCTCAGCAGTTATTGATCAAAAAACCACATCTTTAACCGAACTGGGTTTGGTATCTATTGATCGTGTGCGCCTGATCGCAGAGCTTTATCTTGCCATTCAACAAGCCTGCGACTGGTTTAATCACGATTGCTATAATTTGGCATCTCGCTTCAATCATCATGCCGCATTTATGCAACAACAAGTTGAATTTGAACATTTTAAAGGTACTTGTCAGGGTACTTTTTTAGGCATTCAGGATGATGGCGCAGTGCAAATTGAAACGGCACAAGGGCTTGAAGTTTTTTATCAGGGACGTTTACGCCCTATCGATCATGCCGAGTCATCTTCATGAAAAATTTATGGCTAGATATTGGTAACACCCGCCTGAAATATTGGGTCACAGAACAAGACCGCATCATCGAACATGAAGCAGAATTGCATTTGCAATCTCCTGCCGATTTGTTGCTGGGTTTGATTCAACACTTTAAAAGTCTGAATGTGCATAAAGTAGGCGTGTCATCGGTACAAGATCAGAAGAATAATCAACGCATTCACTTGATTTTAAAAACCCTGAATGTGCCTGTGATTTATGCCAAAGTGCATGCAGATTATGCAGGTTTGCATTGTGAATATGATATTCAACAACTGGGGATAGATCGCTGGCTGCAAGTGCTTGCCGTGGCAAATGACCCACAAGAAAATTATTGTGTCATTAGTTGTGGTACGGCGCTGACTATTGATTTGGCGGATGGACTGACGCATTTAGGCGGCTATATTTTACCGAACTTATATTTGCAACGTGATGCACTGATTCAAAACACCAAAGGCATTAAAATTCCCGATGCTGCATTTGATGAACTCACCCCAGGACGCAGCACCATTGATGCTGTTCATCATGGTATTTTACTCGGCTTGCTCAGCACCATTGAGCATGTAATTCGACAGTCACCACGTAAACTGATTTTAACGGGTGGCGATGCACCGCTGTTTGCCAAATTCTTGCAGCAATATCAACCGCAAGTCGAGCAAGATTTATTGCTCAAAGGTTTGCAGCGTTATATTCAATATGCAACCCATGAAGTGCACTAAAAACCAAACATTGCTCCATCTACGCTGATAAATCTTTCGGTGTAGCTGTCATCTACGAATAAAGAACAACAAAAAAGCAGGCGCATTTTTATGCGCCTGCTTTTTTAACACTTTGATTCTAAGATGTTTTTAACAATTATTTCTTGGTTGGGTCGTTGCCACCAAACAATGGCCCCATACCGCCGCCACTGAATTGCTTTTGTAAACCGCCCAGTGAACGCATCATTTTTGCCATGCCCGATGGATTGGCAAATTTTTTCATCATTTTTGCCATTTGTGCATGTTGCTTGATCAACTTATTCACTTCTGACACATCCATACCACAACCCGCAGCAATACGTTTTTTACGGCTTGGATTCATCAGGTCTGGGTTACGACGCTCTTTGATGGTCATCGACTGGATAATCGCTTCCATCTTTTTCACTTGCTTTTCAGGATTGGCTTGCGCAATTGCATCTTGAATACCTGAGTTGCTCATGCCAGGCAACTTGTCTAAGAAGCCCATCATGCCGCCCATTTTATTCATTTGTTCAAACTGCATCAGCATATCTTCAAAGTTGAAGCTGCCGCCTTTTTGCAGTTTTTTCGCCATTTTTTCGGCTTTTTCTTTGTCGATTTTACGTTCAACTTCTTCGACCAAAGACAGCACGTCACCCATGCCCAAAATACGTTGTGCAACACGTTCTGGGTGGAATGGCTCTAGGGCATCGAGTTTTTCACCCATCCCCAAGAATTTAATTGGTTTACCCGTAATCGCACGAACTGAAAGTGCTGCACCACCGCGCGCATCACCATCAGTTTTAGTAAGGATTACACCTGTTAATGGCAAGGCATCATTAAAGGCTTTGGCTGTATTTGCCGCATCCTGACCCGTCATGGCATCGACCACGAACAAGGTTTCAGTCGGTTTAATCGCTGAATGTAATGCCTTGATTTCATCCATCATGTCATCATCGACGTGCAAACGACCTGCAGTATCGACAATTAACACATCAGCAAACTGAATTTTTGCCTGTTCGATGGCACGGTTGGCAATATCGACAGGGTTTTCATTGGCATTTGAGTCAAAGAAAATTGCGCCAACTTCGCCTGCAACCGTTTGTAGCTGTTTAATTGCCGCAGGACGGTAAACGTCGGCAGACACCATCGCCACTTTTTTCTTTTGACGTTCTTGTAAGAAACGTGCCAATTTTGCTGCAGTGGTGGTTTTACCCGCACCCTGCAAACCTGCCAATAACACCACAACCGGTGGCTTGGCAGCAAGGTCAAGGCTTTCATTGGCCTCGCCCATCATTTTTGTGAGTTCGTCATAGACAATTTTGACGAACGCCTGACCAGGGGATAACTGAGTCATCACTTCCTGACCCAATGCCTCTTCCTTAACTTTCGCGATGAATTCACGAGTTACAGGTAACGCCACATCGGCTTCAAGAAGTGCCATACGTACTTCACGTAACGTATCTTTAATATTGTCTTCGGTTAGCTGCCCTGAGCCAGTAACATTTCTTAAACTCTGCGTGAGTCGTTCTGTTAAGGTATCAAACATTGCAAATTCCGCTTAAAATAGCCATTAGCAAAAAAATGTTTCTTTAAAATAGAAAATTTATGCACAAGATGCTATAGGATACTGTAGTTCGCATCGAATTTATATAAATGAATATTCATCATCCTGAAAAAGGTTTGACATGATCAGTCTCCCCTTGGTTTATACGATTTTAGCATTAATCGCTTATACCAGTTCTTTTTGGTATTTATTTTCACATTTAATGTCTAAACGTGCGCCAAATCACTGGTTTATTCGTTCTCTGCTCAGTTTGGGCTTATTGCTGCATGCTGCCGTGTTGTATAACGATATGTGGACGCCGATGGGTGTCAACTACAACGTGTTTAACCTAATGTCATTTACTGCGGGTTTAATGTTGTTATTGAGCTTGCTGTTCAGCAGTTACCGACCTGTAATTGCGCTAAATTTGATTGGTATTCCTGTAGCAGCAGTGGGTTTAATTGCAGGTTTTTCATTCAGCCAACATAATTTATTTATTAACCAAAACTCGATTGGTTTAGATATTCATATTATTTTATCGCTGTCTGCTTATGCCGTATTGTTGATGGCGACCATTCATGCCGTGCTCATGTGGTTTCAAAACCGCGAACTGAAAAACAAACAAAAACGTCGGGTTTGGGTAAATTTGCTGCCGTCTTTGCAAGATATGGAATCTTTGCTGTTTGATATGTTGATTGCAGGTTTTGCCTTACTCACAGTCGCACTAGGTTTTGGTTTCTTTACGGTAGAACATTTCTTTGCACAGCATTTAGCACATAAAACTGCCTTTAGTATTATTTCTTGGTTTGTCTATGGGTCGTTGTTACTTGGGCGTTATAAGTTTGGCTGGCGTGGACAAAAAGCGATTCGCTTTACCATTATTGGCTTCTTTTTATTGGCGCTCGGTTTTATTGGTTCTAAATTTGTGTTGGAAATGATTTTGAGTAAGTAAGGTGTTTTTATTTTGCTCATTCAAAGTGTAGGATGATCAATTATTTAATAGCATAGTCGAGGGGGAATGGGCTGTTTAAATTAAGCCAATCATTTAAATGATTTCTAACGATGTAAGAACTCAATTAAAAGATCTAGTCTAGGATGCACATCAACTGCATGGACTAGATAAAACTTGAGATACAGATCACTGTGTCAAATAAAACAGCTTAAATACCAGAACCTTAGCTACAACCACTTCAATTCAAAACCCTTTTCCTAGACAACCCACAGAAAAAAACGTATAACTCCACTTTTGTTTGAACTGGCAGCATCTTGTGAAACTGATTCTTGCACCCATGGAAGGCTTAACCGACCCCATCATGCGTGATGTAATCACGTCTGTAGGCAGTTTTGACTGGTGTGTAACAGAGTTTATTCGGGTCACAGACAGCATTTTGCCAGACCATATCTACCACACCTATTGCCCAGAACTACTCACCAATGGCAAAACTGCGGCAGGTACGCCTGTGCATGTTCAGTTTTTGGGGAATAATCCTGAAATGTTAGCCGCCAATGCAGCCAAAGTTGCGGCTATGGGTGCACCTGCAATTGATATGAACTTTGGCTGCCCTGCCAAAACAGTCAATCGGCATCGTGGCGGTTCAGTTTTACTCGATGAACCCGAAGTAGTATATGAACTGGTTAAAGCGGTTCGCGATGCCGTTCCTGCTCATATTCCAGTTTCCGCCAAAATGCGTCTAGGCTATATGGATCGGAACTTCATGCTAGAAAATGCGCACGCCATTGAAGATGCAGGCGCAGCATGGGTTACAGTACATGCACGTACCAAAGCCGATGGCTATACGCCTCCCGCATTTTGGGATCAGCTACGTCCTATTCGTGAAGCCTTGAAGATTAACGTCATCGCCAATGGTGAAATTTGGAACAATGCCGATGCCAAACAATGCCAGTTAGAATCGGGCTGTGAAGATTTGATGATTGGTCGTGGTGCGGTCACCACCCCAGATTTGACCCAATGTATTCGTCAAAATTCAGACCTGCCTTTGCTGAGTTGGCAAGATTTGCTGCAACTACAAATTCGCTTTATTCACGGCCCTGCCAAAACAGAAATTGGGATGCTGGGACGTTATAAACAATGGCTCGGCATGATGTCGAAACATTATCCCGAAGCCAAAGCTTTGTGGGATGAAATCAAGCGTCTGAAAAAGCTGGATGAAATCATTGAAAAATTAGTCGCGCACACGACTTAAACATTGAATCCATCAAACTCAAGCTTCATCTAAAAAATTTCAGCTTTTATTAGGGTCTGCTGACAATTCGTCTATGTTTGCGGCGATGCATATTTTTTAGCTGATATAAGGCATGGGACAGGAAATTTAGTCATTCTAAATGACTGGCACATAACGCAATAGCAGCAAAAAATATGCTCGCCCTGAAAGGCTGTGGCTAAAACTTTCTCAGATTGTGTTATGAAACTTAGCAATAGTCTCGCTATTACTTGCGTTTCATGCCTGATCTGCTCAGTTTTAGCCTACAGCGCAAGCCATTTATGAAATGTCAAAAGCCCCTAGTGAATATCGGCTATTCAACCTTGCTGACAAAGCTTGGCATTTCCCATGCACTGCCTGCAAAACCTTTGCATTGTCCTGCATCGAATTGATAGCTTTTGACAAACTGCTGACCATTCCACGCCCACTCAATTTGACTGAAACAATCGCCAATTCCACGCCCTTTTTGATAGGCAAAAATCTGTCCATTGCTAAATTCTGAAGCAGAATCAGTTACAAATTGCTGTATCTTTTGCAGTTTTTTATCCATAACCCAATAAGCCACACCCCAATTATAAGCCCCTCGCCAACAACTTGCCTCAACCAACACGCTATCTTGATTTAAGGGATAAGTATGAATCTGCTGTTCTGCTTGTTCAGGTTCAAACAGCATATAACAATCTTCACGATCTACGGTTTTTTGTAAAATTGGATATAACTTTTCTGCACTGGCCGCGGTAAGCACCTGTGCTTTGGCGGTTCGGTGTTGAGGCTGCATGAGAATGTTAATTTTAGGCATCGCTTGCGCTTTTAAGACCTGCGTGGATGCTTGATTGCCTTTTGCCAATATTGCGGAGTCTGTACCCACACGTTTTTGAAATTCATCCATTTTTAGCAACACTGCACTCATGCCTGCATCAGACAATTTCCAGCGTTGTTGACCATGTTTTAACTCGATCACGACATGCTGACGCGCCTGCGCCAACAGCTTTTGCACACTGGCAGCAGATAAATTGGCGATACTTTCATGAAAGTTTAATTGTTGCAAAGTGCGTCCATTTAAAAATAAAGTCGCTTGAGCAATATCTTCTTGAATTTGCAATTGCCCTTGTACAGCACTCTTTGCACCTGCTTGACGGGTCAATAACATACTGATCGGTTGTTCAAAATCATCATCGCTTTGGTAGCCTGCGGCACGGCAGGTTCCTGTATTATCACAGGCCAACTCCCAATCTTGATGCTGAAAATACAGTCCTTGCAAAGCAGTCGGCTGGCTTGAAGCAATCGTTTTTTCAGCAGTGATCGGTGCTGCAAAAATACCAACACTACCGAATAAACCACTGATCGCCAGTAATATTTTTAGATTGCATTTGAAATTCATAATCTTCGCAACTCCTGAAATTGTCATCTGTGATTCAACGGCTTAATCAAGGCTAGATTTAACACCTTGCCTACTTAGCTCAATAAAAAAGCACGCCAGAGCATGCTTTTCTAATGCAATTTAACATCAAGATTTAATGCAAAAGATTACGATTCCTGCGTTAAATCCTTGACCGTGGTGCTTGCGCCATTGGTTTTCACCGACTCAATGCCTTTGTCACGTGATTGCTCAGAAGTATAGAGCTGACTCGTACCAATAATCTGATGGTTGGCAGCTTTTAAATTAAAATACGGCTTATCATTCTTAGATGTCAGTCGATCATAACGCCCATCATCCTGACTGTTCTTTTGTACCGAAGCGATGCCATTTTTTGCCGATGCTTTCGCCTTATACTGTTCACTGGTTAAGATAATTTCGCCATTCCCAGCTTTAAGTACAAAGCGGTACTGACCATTGCTTGCTTGTGAAATCTCAAACCATCCTGACATACTTGCCCCCAGTTTTCTTATGAGTGGTGAAGTGTGTTGTTGAATGATGCTAGGCTTTAAACTGCCTAAAAATTATTCTTTTCACTTAAAATATAAAGGACTTAGGCACAAGAAAACAGTATTAATTTTGTACACTCTTAAAGTTATTGTTGCTCAATTTGAATACTAAAATACTTTTATAAACTCCATAAAAAAGCGCAGGCAACTCAAGTCGCCTGCGCTGTTGAAATCTGCTTAAACTTAAGCTTTTTTCACATATTCAGATTTTAATTTCATAGCCCCCATGCCATCAATCTTACAATCAATGTCATGACCATCTGCTGCATCTGGAATTAAGCGAATATTTTTCACTTTCGTTCCCACTTTTACAGCAGCCGAAGAACCTTTAATCTTCAGGTCTTTAATCACAGTCACCGTGTCGCCATCTGCCAACACGTTGCCGTTTGCATCTTTAATCACAGCAGCAGTTTCTTCTAGCTGTTCCCCTTCTTTCCACTCATGTGAGCATTCAGGACAAATCAGTAGGTCGCCATCTTGGTAAGTGTATTCTGATTGGCATTTTGGGCAATTTGGCAAAGACATAAAAAACCTCAAAAACTATATTATAGCATTTTTTACTGAATTTTCATAAACTTAAAATCCTTATAAAGCACAAGGATAATCAAATAAAACTCTTTAATTGGACTGTGCTAAGCGTTGCAGCATCACGTGTTTTAATACCACTACATGATTGTGCTGCTCATCTTTAGCTGCTGTGACCAGAGTGATTTTTTGCTGCTGTGCCAGTTCACACAACGCCTGTAAAGCCTCTTCTTGCTCTGCTAATTCAGCTATATAACGCTGCTGAAACTCATCCCAATGTTGTTCAGGGTTTTGATGATACCATTTACGCAGCCCAGTCGAAGGCGTAATTTCTTTGGGCCATAAGTCAATACGAGCGCGTTCTTTACTCACACCACGCGGCCATAAGCGATCAACCAGCACCCGTGTTCCATCTGCCTGAGTCGCTTCAAGATAAGCGCGTTTCATTGCAATATCCATATTTGCACCTCTGCATCTTTTATGATGACGTCATCAGCGCCAAAGTTTTAGGCAGCAGATTATGTATCACAAATAAAAAAGCATGTGATCAACACATGCTTTTCAGATACCCGATTTAATCTTCGTAATCGTCTTCGTCTTCATCATCGTAGACGTAAGCCATACAGCCCCAGCCATCGTATTCACCGCCATGTTCTTCAGCAATTTTGCTGAACCATTGCTCTAAATCGACAATGTCTGAATACTCTGGTTCCATGTAAACATAAATGGTAATGATCCATTCAACTGCGTCAGATTCTTCATCTTGGAATAATGAAATTTTTTGTTCTTCGGCCAACAAATACAAAGCACATTTTTCAGCTTGTTCTTGTGTGGTAAAAGCGATGGAGTACTCAATCTCATGTGGCTCTGTCAGGTCATCCCCATCTTCATGCATTTGCCAAAGTACATTGCCATTATCATCATCAGGGAATTGTTCATAGTCACGTGTCATGCGAATATCCTTGTTATCTTTTTAGCCAATATATATCTGGCAAGTGACAAAATAGTGAATTCAACATAGCACAAATTTGCCCGAAGGACTCAATTTTCATCTCGTTTTACACTGACTTTAGTCTGAATTACCCAGAAGCTTGCTTTTACATGACACTACAATTGCTTTAAGCATTTGCAGCCAGTTTAATTTGTGGCATCTGACAAGATGCTTTCCTGTTTAAATGCCAACAGTAAAGCAGCAAACTTTAATTCTTCTTGTCGAAGTGTTAAGTAAGAGTCTAGAATTTTTGCGTGTCCAAATGCAGCCGCATAATGATTGAGCAAAGTAAAATCATCCTGCAAAGCTTGAAGCGATTCAGCCAGATTATGTTCAGTCAGCTGCGCCAAATATAAATCTGCTTTACTATTAAATGCTTGAGCCAGCAAAGTCACTGCCGCTAGACGGCGTTGCTCATCGACAAAAGCACAATGCGCAACTTCTTGATTTTTGACCGCATCTTGAATCTTGTGTCGTACTTGCTGCAGGTGTTGTGCTACATCACTATAGCCATAACCTTCAATCAGATCATCCAATAGCTGCTGTGCAGGCAACTGAAAAGCAGGCGTATGATGTTCAATTTTATGATACAGCGCGGTCATAATCTGTTCGAGTTGCTGACGTTCTTCAACCAAGTTATAAAAAGCACCCAATTGATCTTGTGCTGTTTTAAGCGTTTTGGCTTTGGTTTTTTGCTCATGCTCGGCTAAAAAATCTCGGACTTTTTCAACTTGTTGCTTGCACTGCTCCCGCGTATTTTCCGCTTCGGATTTAATCATTTCTACAAACATTTCTACTTGTTGACGACGTTCTAATACATATTGCTCAACGTCTAAAATATGTTGATAGTGCTGCAAGGTTTCTAAACGACCTTTTAAACTGCCTATTTCGATGCGTAGCATGGTGAGCTGATGCTCTAATTCATTACTTTCTAACTCATCGGACGCCAAATTGGAGCGAGTGCGGTCTAAATTGCTTTGTAAAGATTGAATGCTGGCAGACAACTCACGGCGGCGCTGAGATTGCCAAAAAATAATCACCACCAAAACAATAATGATTGCACCCAATATATACAGCATATAACTTCTCCCACCCGCATTGGTCTGCCATATTTTGAAAAACCATCTTCAGTTTTTAAAGACGCTTTCTAACCCGCTTTGACAGCCCACCACACTCAAAAACACAAAATTTTAAAACAGCGAGTTATTCATTTCCTTCATTTATGCCAAGGCAAATGAATAACGACAGCTCTAAGGATACGTTAGCGAGTTAGCGGCACGAAGACTATCCCAATTTTTGAGTATTTTCACAAAAAAATTGAAAAATGTGCGCCTGTTAGAAAAATTAAATCCCAAAATCTCTAAAAAGGAAGCTGTGCTCGAATTGCAACAGGAACTTGGCTTAACGGTTGCGTGAAAGCCAAATAACTGGCATGCAGCGCCATCCGACCTAACGTGCTTTTTTGAGGTTCAGGATGATATAACTTATCACCTGTAATGGGATGTCCAATATATTGCATGTGTACTCGTAACTGATGCGAGCGCCCTGTGATCGGGGTGAGCAACACACGGGTAACATCTTCAACCGCACAATATTCCAAAGCCTGATACAGCGTTTGCGCAGGCTTGCCTAAATCGAAATGCACAATTTGGCGTGGACGGTTTTCCCAGTCAGTAATTATAGGCACATCGACACTGCCCTCACCTTCAAGCTTGCCTTGAATTAACGCAATATAGTTTTTTTCAACTGTTCGCGCCTGAAACATTTTGCTCAACGCGACTTCTGCATCACGGTGCTTGGCAAACATGAGAATACCCGATGTCGCCATATCTAAACGATGGGCAATTTTTGCCTGAGGATAATTTGTGAGCACTCTTAAATATGCACTGTCCTGATGTTCAGGCAAACGCCCAGGCACAGACAATAAACCTGCGGGCTTATCAATCACCAGTAAATCGTCATCTTCATAGACAATTTTTAAAGGCTCTTGTGGAGGTGCATAAATAAAGTTGTCGTTTAAAGCCATGAACATACAGCATACAAAGCGGTGCCGGCAAAATATCAAGCACAGCCCGAACTGTCAATTCAGTCGGGCGATGTGCTTTTTAATGTAAAGATTTAGATTTTGAATTGGCTGAGTCTGCCAAGCTAAATCTGCCAAGCTAAATCTGCCAAACTTAGTCTGCCAAACTTAGTCTGCCAAACTTAGTCTGCCAAACTTAGTCTGCCAAACTTAGTCTGCTAAATAGTATTCCACCGTAGACACCACACGTACTTTTTTCAAATATGGCGTGTTGCTGTCACGGTCTTCAATACTAAATACGCCCTGATTGGCCGATTTAATTTTGCCTAAACGACTGTCAGAATCTGCAGCAAATTTTTCTGCAACACTGCGGGCATTTTGTGTGGCTTGCTCAATCATGGCAGGTTTAATGTCATTGAGTTGGGTATATAAATATTCAGTGCGTTGCCCATAATCTTCACCACCAAAGGCTATTCCATTTTTGCCTAAATCGACCAAGCGACTTTGTGCGCTGCGCACTTTATCAATATTTTTGGTATAGACCGTAATGGTTTGATGTGCGGTATAACGTAAAGCGACATTGCCATCGCCACCATATTGTTGGGCGTATTTATCGGTAATTACAGGTGCAGCAATGGTGATTTCTTCAGGACTAAAACCTTCATTTTTTAAAAAGTTTTGAATTTGGGAGGTTTGGCTTTGCATGGTGTCATATAATGCTGCCAAGTCTTGACTGGCAGTACTAAAACGAATTGGCCACACCGCCACATTGGCTTTTACTTCACGTTCAGACAAACCTTTGACTGAAACTACACGCTCATATTGTTTAATTTTAAGTGCGCTATTGCCTAAAATCCAACCCGCCAGCACCATCCCCAAACAAATTAGACCGCCTAAAATCAGTGCAGGTTTAAATTGATTCATGTTTACCAACTCCTTAAATTGCGGGCTTTTCGCCTCTATTTCGATGACCGTGTGTTTTTAATGTACTGTTTAAAGCGGTTGTTTCTATGCTTTTCGATGCTTGTTTATAGAGTTCTAAATCAAGATCGCATCATGTACAGCGCGATAAGTGGCGCGATATTCAATAGCAATACCCCAATTTTATAGACTGCCATGCCGCCATAATGAATGGCATCAAAACTTGCATCTGACAGTTTAAACCATCTGCCATGTAACTGTCGAAGCCAGTCATGCGCGAAAATCACCACCACAAGCCACAGCATTAAAATGGTATAGTTAATCAGTGCGCAGGTCAGTAATAAACGACACCAAAAATCGTAATCAACACTCATATCCCACCTAATTAGATGTGGATGATCATTACAAATTAACAGATTTAAACGAAAAACTTGATGGGAGTTTTGTAGCGGAAAGATGGTTTAAAATTCATTTAAGTCTTTATTTTTTGATAATTTTATTTCTTGATCTTGTTTTGTTTTTTATATTTTTAACAATATTCTTTAGGGTGTTAGGGAAAACAACTGTGGTTTACTTCAACTATCATGCTGGATAAGCCATGATCTTATAGCCTATAAACTTCTGGTTTATAGCGTCCTAAGCCGAATCGAGACCTTTTGGGTAAGTACTACACGCACGTTGTACGCAACTGGTAGCAATCTACTCTTTTCGATCCCCATCACACCCTTGAGATATATAGTAGTGATTTGAGGATGGGATTGTTTCCCCGAAATGATTTTATTTTGATTAATTTTTAAAATTTTTATCACTTTTTAAGTCATATTTTAAAAAATTTCCCAAATAGACATTTTTTATGCATTTAAATCATCAAATAAAGCTTAAATATTGAATTTATTACCATGATTATTTTCAAATGTTTTCAAACTGACCAAAAATCTATGTGGAGGATTCAACAACTTTCTTTTTGCCTCGAATCCAGCGAATTGCCCAAATTAAGGTCAGTAGCACTACAAAAACCACCAATATAGGCACAATGAAAGACAACACTGAAAGTACGGCAGCCCCAATCCACTCTCCTGTTGAAATTACAGGATTAGCAACACCGCCTGTGGTTGCGGTTGATACGCCACGTGCCGCAACTGTACTCATTTGCACCACACCCGCTGTACCGCCACCGACAATAATGGCCGAAGCCCAACTGGCAAATTGCGACATTTCGCCACTGCTTACAGCCATTGTGGTGAGTGTACCTGCAATCATGGCGGCAGGCGTTGCAACAGTGTCGAGCAAATTATCGACCCACGGCACATAATACGCAGCAATTTCACTGATTGTTGCCACGGTCAAAGCTAGACAAACAGCAGGCATCGCCAACCATTCAAAACCTTTCAAGGGTTCAAACCAACCCATGAGCGCCGCAACACTCATGACCATCAAAGGCACAAAAACCCGAAAACCACTGGCAGCACTTAGCCCAATGCCGACACATAAACCGAGTATTGTTTCCATGTTGTACCTCATTGCCTTGGGTTTTCTATGGCTAAAATAGCAAAAAGCCCCATCGGGTGATAGGGCTTTAGATTAAAACAGGATCTGCTGTTTTATGTCGTGTAGCTTAGGCAACCTTGTTGTTATATTGGGTGCCATGGCATTTGGTACACGGTGGTAGACGGTCTGTACCAATTTCTAAGTAAACGCGATGCCCGCATTGGACACAAAAATAGAAGCCTGTTCCTGGTTTATCACCTGCAGTTACCATCTTTGTTCTCCGTGTGGTTTAGAAATGGTCAATCCAGTATATCTATTCTGTGATGATTGTCTATTGTCCATTTTGACGGGTGATGAGGGCAGTTGGGCGAAGGATGATTTTTATAAAAAATCTAACTCAATTACAAAGGATTAGATACCCAGTTTTCGACTTTTAATCCATCGACACGAGTAAATTCTTTTTCGTTATTGGTGACCATGACCCAATGATTTGCACGTGCATGTGCTGCTAACCATAAGTCATTTGCGCCAATGATCTGCCCCTTAGATGCAAAGTTCTGGCGTATTTCTGCATAATGGTGTGCAACATTTTCATCCAATTCAACCACTTGAATCATTGATGTTAATTCATCTATGACTTTTAAAGCCTTTTCTTTATGTTGACTTTTTTCTGCACCAAAACGTAATTCTCCCAACGTAATGACAGAAATTAATATATTTCGATGCGGAAGATGTTTTTCAAAATACTGACGCACAATTTCAGGTTGGTATTTAATAATGTAAATACAAATATTTGTATCTAATAAATATTGTACTTGCATTAGAACATTTCCCGTTCTTGAGGCGGCAGATCTTCTCTTTCATCTGCATAAAAGTCATTTGGCATTTGGGATAACGCTTTAAATAACCGATCTACCGTGACTGGTTTTTCACGAAGAATCACTTCATCACCACGACGAAAGATTTCAACTTCTTTGCCTTCAAAGCGAAATTCTTTAGGCAATCGAATGGCTTGACTTCGTCCTGTCATAAAAACTTTTGCGGTAGTCATTGGGCTACTCCATCGTTTTTGATACATATCTTATGATAGGTATTTATTGGGTGTTTTTCAACCAAATAAACTTCTACTTTTAAATTTTATTGTTTTTGATAACTGCTGATTTTTTGAATGAAAGATACTTTTTAGAAAATTAAGTTAGGTTTACAAGGAGTTTGCTGTTTAATTCACAATATATTCATCTTCCAAAAAAAAAAGACCTCACTTAACAATGAGGTCTTTTCTCAACAATAATCATTCTCTAACATTTCTTTAAAGAAGAAAAATTAAAGAAGATTCTTAAAACATCATCAAGCCACATTCCCTTCCAAGAAATCCTGCGCAAAGCGTTGCAATACACCGCCCGCCTCATACACAGATACTTCTTCTTCGGTATCTAAACGACAAGTTACTGGCACTTCAATTGTTTGGTTTTTACCATCATCCGTTGAACGCTCAATCACCAAAGTCAAAGTCGAACGTGGCGCAATATTACCAATCACGCTATAAAGTTCCGTACCATCCAAACCTAAAGTTTTACGGTTAACACCCGCTTTAAACTCAAGTGGCAATACGCCCATACCCACCAAGTTGGTACGGTGAATACGCTCAAAACCTTCAGCCACAATCGCTTCCACACCCGCAAGACGCACGCCTTTTGCAGCCCAGTCACGGCTTGAACCCTGACCATAATCTGCACCCGCAATAATAATTAACGGCTGCTTACGGTTCATATAAGTTTCAATCGCTTCCCACATACGCATTACTTCGCCTTCTGGCTCAACACGCGCTTTAGAACCTTGCTTAATTGTGCCGTCTGAACGTACCACCATTTCATTAAACAATTTCGGATTCGCCAAAGTTGCACGCTGTGCAGTCAAATGATCACCGCGATGCGTTGCATAAGAGTTGAAATCTTCTTCTGGCAAGCCCATTTTTGCCAAATATTCCCCTGCTGCCGAGTCTAAAATAATCGCATTCGATGGAGATAAATGGTCTGTGGTGATGTTATCGCCCAAAATTGCCAACGGACGCATATTGGCTAAAGTACGTGGCGCAGCCAATGCACCTTCCCAATATGGTGGACGGCGGATATAAGTACTTTGTGGACGCCAGTCGTAGAGTGGACTTTCAGATTTTTCCGACTCTCCCAAATCGAACATTGGAATGTACACTTGGCGGAATTGTTCAGGTTTAACCGATTCTTTCACCAAAGCATCAATTTCAGCATCAGATGGCCAAATATCTTTCAGATAAATCGGGTTACCATTTTGATCTGTGCCCAAAGCATCTTTTTCGATGTCAAAACGAATCGTTCCTGCAATCGCATAAGCCACAACCAACGGTGGCGATGCCAAAAATGCTTGTTTCGCATACGGATGGATACGACCATCAAAGTTACGGTTACCCGACAGCACAGCAGTCGCATACAAGTCACGGTCAATAATTTCTTGTTGAATCGCTGGGTCTAATGCACCAGACATACCGTTACAAGTAGTACATGCATAAGCGACAATACCAAAACCAAGTTTTTCTAAGTCTTTCAGTACGCCTGCTTCTTCCAAATACAATGCAGCCGCTTTAGAACCTGGTGCAAATGATGATTTCACCCAAGGCTTACGCACTAAACCTAACTCATTGGCTTTACGTGCCAACAAACCTGCTGCTACAGTATTACGCGGGTTTGAGGTATTAGTACAAGAGGTAATCGCAGCAATGATGATGGCACCATCTGGCATTAAACCATCAGTACGGTTTTCAACCACACCTGCAATGCCTTTTTCTTTTAAGTCTGCAGTTGAAACACGCGCATGCGGATTCGATGGGCCTGCAATGTTACGAGTTACTGTTGAAAGGTCAAAACGTAATACACGTGGATACTCTGCCTGTGTCATTTCAGATGCCCAAAGACCAATTTCTTTAGCATAAGTTTCAACCAGTTTGACCTGATCTGCTTCACGACCTGTTAAGGTTAAATAGTCGATGGTGTTTTGATCGATGTAGAACATAGCGGCAGTTGCACCATATTCAGGTGTCATGTTGGAAATCGTGGCACGATCCCCCACCGACATGCTATCTGCACCTTCACCAAAGAATTCTAAATATGCACCGACCACACGTTCTTTACGCAAAAACTCGGTTAAAGCCAATACGATGTCCGTTGCCGTAATACCAGCCTGACGCTGACCGACCAACTCCACACCAATAATGTCTGGCAGACGCATCCAAGAAGCACGACCCAACATCACGTTTTCAGCTTCAAGACCGCCTACACCTACAGAAATGACACCCAAAGCATCGGTATGTGGTGTGTGTGAGTCTGTACCCACACAAGTATCTGGGAATGCAATGCCTTCACGGTTTTGAATGACTGGTGACATTTTTTCCAGATTAATCTGGTGCATGATGCCGTTGCCTGCAGGAATCACATCAACATTTTCAAATGCAGTTTTCGTCCATTCAATAAAGTGGAAACGGTCTTCATTACGACGATCTTCCACTTCACGGTTTTTACGGAAAGCATCTGGGTCAAAACCGCCATATTCCACAGCTAAAGAGTGATCGACAATTAACTGGGTAGGTACGACAGGATTCACTTTAGAAGGATCGCCGCCCTGATCGGCAATCGCATCACGTAAACCTGCCAAGTCAACGAGCGCAGTTTGCCCCAAGATGTCGTGACACACCACACGCGCTGGATACCACGGAAAATCATGCTCTTGTTTACGCTCAATCAATTGTTTTAAAGATTGTTCTAAAATTGCAGGGTCACAACGGCGCACTAACTGTTCTGCAAGTACTTTTGAGGTATAAGGAAGTTTGGCATAAGCGCCTGGCTGGATATCTTCAACGGCTTGTCGCACGTCATAAAAATCGAGCTGAGTGCCTTGCAGTGGTTTGCGGTAGTTGTTATTCATCTGGTATTCGCCCTTACTCTATTGTTCTCAACATCTTATGGGATGATTGTTTCCACCCGTCGAAAGCATTGTACGCTGCCAAAAACCCATTTCCCAAATCCTATATATTTCATATACTTAAATATAAAAACAGGGGTTTTTGAAACATTTAATTACATTTTGAGTAAAATTCTTGCCCTAAAAATGCTTTTTTTTGAAAAATAGCGCAAAATTGACCTCATTCTTTAGTCTTAGATTTCAATGTGAAAGGTTATTCATGCGCGATTTAGCTTTCAGTGCTTTAAGTTTAAACGGTGTCGATGCACAAAAATTCCTGCAAGGTCAGGTAACAGTCAATGTCGAAGCATTAGCTGAAAATACAACCTGTTATACCGCAATTTGCAGTTTAAAAGGACGCGTTCAGTTTGGCTTCTGGCTTAAAAAAATCTCGTCCGAATGTTTTGAAATCATCAGCACAGCCGACCAAGCCGAAGATTTAGCCAAACACATTAAAAAGTTTGGTGCATTTTCAAAAATGCAGCTTGAAACCATCGGTACGGTTTACCCAACCATTCAGGGCAATCAAACTGAATTTTCAGCTGAAGTGACTGATTTAAACGCATGGCAACTACAAGCGATTGAAACAGGTCAGGCATGGATTCAAGCCTCAACAGCAGAAGTGTTTCAACCGCAGGAATTGCGTTTGCATCAACGAGATGGCGTGCATTATGACAAAGGCTGTTATTTGGGTCAGGAAGTCGTGGCACGTTTATGGTTTAAAGCCAAACCAAAACATTGGTTGCATTTAATTCAGGGTTCAGGCGAAGCACCTGCACCTGCCGCCAAACTGAATAATGATGTGGAAGTGGTGAATAGCATAGCGACTGCAGAAGGTTTTAAAGCGTTGGTGGTTGCCAAACCAAGTGCTTTGGAAGAGTTAGCTGTACAAGTATTGGCTTTGCCTGAACATTTGAATGGCGATGTTGCACGTCCGCAATAAAATAGATTCCACCCGCTCAGGTTAAGGGAGTCGCAAGATTCCCTTCAAATGACAATGAAAAAGCATTCGTACACATTTTTTATATTTACATTCACACTTTTCAACTTATGATGAATGCACCACTGTAAAAACAAAACGCACATCAACGGAATGATGTGTAAAAGAGAACAAGGTACAACTCAAATGATGAAAAAACTACTCATTGCGGGTGCAATCGCCCTATCTAGCAGCATCAGTATGGCAAATAGTAACATTCCAACCGATCCTGCTTTTGCCAAAATTGAACAATTAATGCAAGCCAACAAGGTTAAAGATGCCTATCAGGAATTAGAAAAGCTTGCCAAAACAGGCAATGCGCAAGCCATGTATAACTTAGGCTATTTGACACAAACTGGACAAGGCACAGCAAAAAATGAAAAGAAAGCCATTCAGTTGTATGAGCAATCTGCCCAAAAAGGCTACCCAGTTGCGAGTTATGTTTTAGGCAAAAACTATCTTACTGGCGCACTGGGTTTAAAACAGGATGCTGCTAAAGCCAAACAATATTTACAGACGGCATCCAATCAGGGTTTTAATGATGCCACAGTCGATTTAGCCGTTTTATATTTCTCGGAAAATACGGCAGCATCTGACCAAAAAGGTTTAAAACTATTACAACCTTTAATTGCCAAAGATCATTATCAAGCCATACATGCAAAAGCCTTGTACGAAATTAGCACAGGCTTTAAAAACAAAGATGAAGCACCAATTAAGCAAGGGCTGCAAAGCATTCAAAACTTGGCGCAAAAGGGTTATATTCCTGCACTCATGGCAGTGGGCAATATGTTTGTGAATGGCAATATCGTGCCGCAAAACTTGCCTGAAGCGAAAAAGATTTTTGCCTCACTGGCACAGGAAAATGTAGCGCAAGCCAAAGAATCATTGGCTGTGGTTGAAAAAATGATGGCAGATCAAGCCAAAGCTTCCAACAAGGCAACCGCTAAGAAAAGTTAAGATAGTTTCTTTATAAAGGCTATTAATCAGAGAAATTTTAAAAAAAGTCTGTATCAGCATGGTACAGACTTTTTTATGATTTGAGCACTTCGATACCGTTGCTATCTCCAAGTGAAAGAGGACTCCACCCGTCAGTCAGGGTGGAGGTGAATTTCACAAATTTCAACCTTGTTGATTCTGAATATATTGTTTGATTATTTCCAAAGGCGCACCACCACAAGACCCTGCAAAATATGATCTTGACCATAAAACAGGTTTTGTATAATTCCCTCTCAAGTCTAAAAACTCATTTCGCATTCTTCTACTTGTTACAGACTTTAAATTATTAACCAATTTGCTTAACTGTACCGTTGGTGGATACTGAATAAGCATGTGAACATGGTCGGATTCACCATTACATTCCTTTAATTCAGCATCAAAATCTTTACATATTTCAGTTGCACACTCATTGAAATATTTATGATGCAACTCACCTAGTATTTTTTTTCGATATTTCGTTATAAAAACTAAATGAACATGAAGATTAAAGGCTGAATGTCGGTTTTTATATATCTCACTCATTGAAAAAATATACCTAAAATGTTAGAATCAGCACCATATTAACAGATACACACTCATTAATGAAAATCAACAAAGCGTATAAATTTAGGCTTGAGCCTAATGTCGAGCAAGAGGTTATTTTAAATAATCTCGTTGGCTCTGCACGCTTTGTTTGGAATCAAATATTAGCAATTTCATTTGAAATGTTTGCTCAAAATAAACACATTAATGCGGTGAATCTAGTAAAAAAGATAACAGCACTGAAAAAGAATCCTCAGTTTAGCTTTTTAGATGGAAATTCAAATGCTGTGTCACTTCAACAAAAAGTTCGTGATCTTGCATCAGCATGGGGGAAGTTTTTCAACCCTAAAGAACATGCTCGACTAAAAGAAAAAAAGCGCAAACCTAAGAAACCTAAATTTTTTAAATTGGCTGATGGTACTGAGGTTCAGTTGCGCCCACTTATGCCTAGATTTAAGAAAAAATCAGACGGTTATGATTCCATTCGCCTTGTACAATTCGATAAATACTGTTGGGTTAAAGGAAATAAACTCAAACTCCCTAATGGCGTAGGTGTTATTAAATTCAGGAAGTCGCAAGAGATTCTAGGCACAATAAAAAATGTGACGATCAGTAAGGTGTCAGGACGTTGGTACGTTTCATTCTGTACTGAAACAGAACTTAGTGAAATGCCGATCCACCCATCAAAATCAGCGATTGGTGTTGATCTTGGTGTTAAGAAATTAATCACTACCTCAAATGGTCAGGTCTTTGACCCGATCAATAGCTTTAAAACCAATCAGATTAAATTAGCTAGACTTCAACGGAAGCAGAGAAAGAAAGTTAAATTTAGTCAAAATTGGAAAAAACTGAATTTTAAAATCAATAAACTACATCATCACATTGCCAATATTCGTCATGACTACTTGCAAAAAATCACTACAACGCTCAGCAAAAACCACGCAATGATTGCTGTTGAGGATTTAAAAGTAGCAAATATGTCGAAGTCAGCAAGTGGCACAATCGAAAATCAAGGAAAGAATGTAAAAGCTAAGTCAGGCTTAAACAAATCAATCCTAGATCAAGGTTGGGGCATGCTCGTTAGTATGTTGGAATATAAGCAACAATGGCGAGGTGGATTACTTGTAAAAGTTGATCCGAAGTACACAAGTCAAACCTGCTGTGAATGTGGTCATGTAGCAAAAGAAAACCGACAAACTCAAGCTAAATTTGAGTGTGTCGGATGCGGTTATGTTGCGAATGCGGATTTAAACGCATCTCGTAATATATTGTCGGCAGGACATGCCGTTTTGTCTGTGGAGGGTGGATGCGGTAAAGGTCGCCCTAAGAAGCAGAAAGCAAGCGAAATCCGTGAGGAAGTCGCCTAAGAGCTTTGCTTTTAGAATCCCCCACTTGAGTGAAAACGAAAGTGGTGGGAGTATGTCAAAAATACTTACCCGATTGTGTCAATAAAATCGCCACCATCACAAAACCAAAAACTGTACTCAACACCAAGGGGGCTAAGGCTTTTTCATGTAAACCATAGTGCTGCCCGAAAATACCAAAGGCAATTGGCATTGGTAAAGCCGCAAGCAAAGTCCCGACAAATAGCATTTCTCGGTTCACATCTAATGCCCATAAAATTCCAAAAATCGTGAGTGGCATCAGCAATACTTTGAATGCAACCAAAACAATACTTTGCAAATTCACCGACTTGATTTGCATGCCGACCAAACTTCCACCAATCACAAATAAAGCCAAAGGTGAAGCAGTTTTGCCCAACATTTCCAGCACTTGTGCAATAGCTTGCGGCAGTTTGAAATTCAACAATACGCACAGCATACCCAATAAAATAGATAAAATTACTGGATTTTTCAGTAAGCGCTGCACAGTTTCGGCATACACCTGCCAACCTGATTTCGCTGAAGATTGTAGCCCTCGTTCTGCCAAAATCAGCATCAATGCCACAATAATTAAATTTTCGACAATTAAAGTTAAAGACAAATAAATTGCCGATTGACTGCCAATCAACAAAGTCAAAATAGCAGTGCCAATAAACCCTGTATTTGACATTGATGCACCCATTGCCAAGACACTGGCATGGGTTAAGTTTGAATTAAAATAATGCCGATACAGTAAAAAGGCAAAGATAAACAGCAGAATAGAACCGCCACCGTAACCTAAAAAATAAGCGGGATGCCAGATTTCTGACAAACTTTTACTGGCCAATGCCTGCAATAGAAATGCAGGCAACGCCACTTTCATGACAAATTGACCTAGAAACTGAATCGCACTGGTCTCAATAAATTGGCTTCTGACGGCAAAATATCCCAACAGTACTACGGTACAAATGGGAAATAAAATACTCAGTAACACCCTGACATCCTTTTTCAGTGTTGCCCATGATCGACATGGTTTTTACTGATTTACCTTACACCGAATCTCCCTATAAAGCACGGCAAAATAGTTTAAGTTTCACTTATTTTAAGCAGATAAAATATTAGGATTCCACTTCCGTATCTGTGGATTTAAACGGCGCAAATAAAGTACGAAACCCATGCGGCTGACAGCGCAAATATTGCGGGGCAATCTCAATTTTTTCACCCAATTCTGCCGCAGCATGCCATGGCCAACGAGGGTCATATAAAATCGCACGTGCGATCGCAATCGCATCGGCCTGTTCATATTGCAAAATACCTTCTGCCTGCATCGCTTCGGTAATCAAACCCACCGCAATTACAGGAATTTTTACAGCTTGCTTAATGGCATGTGCAAATGGTGTTTGATAACCCGCATGTAAATCAATTTTTTGATCGACATGCAAACCACCGCTCGACACGTGAATATAAGCCGCACCTAAATGCTCCAGTGCTTTTGCCAAACCTACTGAAGATTCCACATTCCAACCCTCTGCATCATCCATCCAGTCTGTTGCAGAAATTCGCACCCCAATTGGATAGCCTTGTGGAACAGCATTTTGAATCGCTTGAAATACTTCCAATGTAAGGCGAATCCGATTTTCCAAACTGCCGCCATATTCATCTTGGCGGTGATTAGACAATGGCGACATAAATTGATGCAATAAATAGCCATGTGCGGCATGAATTTCGATTAAGTCAAAACCTGCATCCACCGCTCGTACTGCGGCGCTGGCAAAGTCTGCAATGACCTGTTGAATTTCATCTTGCGTTAAAGCATGCGGTGGATGTTCGTGCGATTGAAATGGCAACTCACTGGCCGATACCGTCTGCCAACCATGTTCTTCATTCGGTGCAAACTGTCCTATGCCCTGCCACGGTTTATCGGTTGAAGCTTTACGACCCGCATGTGCCAACTGCACAGCAAATGGCATAGGCGATATACTTTTGACTTTATGCAATAGTGCTTTCATCTGCGCACGCTGCATGTCATTCCATAAGCCTAAATCTGCATAACTAATACGTCCTGCTGCCTGCACTGCCGTGGCTTCTACAATACACATCCCTGCGCCCGACAAGGCATAATTGGCCCATTGCTGCTCATGCCAATAGCTCAATTCACCTTGTTCATTGGCAGAATATTGACACATCGGGGCGATAACAATTTTGTTGGCAAGTTGCAGTGATCCAAATTGAATCGGCTGAAAAAGTAATGTCACGCTGCAAGCCCTCATACAGTGCGATTCACCAAAAGCGAATCATTAAATAAAAAAGAAGTAATCACTCAGAATCTGCCATCTGTTTTAGATGGTTTTTCTATAATAGATGTTTAAAAATGATTTATTTATAACGTGTTGTATGGTTTTTGCAAAGCCTGCTTTTGTTTTACACAGAATAATTTTGCGACAGCACACTATGGCTTGTATTCTATGGATAATGCCCAATATTAAGCGCATTACTGTATGTCCTTGCCTGCTTAATTTCTAAAAGCGGATTGAATTTGTACCATGCCAGAATTACCAGAAGTTGAAACTACCAAAACTAGTCTATTGCCGCTACTTGATCAAAAAGTCCTGAATGTAGAAGTACGTCAAGCCAATTTACGCTGGCCCATTCCAGAAAACCTACATAAACTCACAGGACAAAAATTACTGCAATTGACCCGCAGATCCAAATACATTCTGGCGCAATTTGAACAGGACAGCATGTTGTGGCATTTAGGCATGTCGGGCAGTTTTCGTCTTTGCGATGCGCAGGAAGATTTACGCAAACACGACCATTTGATTATTCAGTTTGAAGATATACAATTGCGCTACCACGACCCACGTCGCTTTGGCTGTATTTTATGGCTAAATGAAAGCTCTCAACGCAAACTGATAGATCCACTTGGCCCTGAGCCGTTGAGTGATGCCTTTAACCCCGACTATCTTGCACAGAAGCTCAAAAACAAAAATGTTGGCATCAAAGTTGCAATTATGGATAACCATGTCGTGGTGGGTGTGGGCAATATTTATGCCACGGAAAGTCTGTTTAATTTAGGTATTCACCCTGCACAACCTGCATCATCACTCAGTTTGAAACAGATTGAAAAACTAGTGCTCGAAATCAAACGCATTTTAAAACAAGCGATTGATTTAGGCGGTTCGACCTTACGTGATTACAGCAATGCGATGGGCGAAAATGGCTATTTCCAACAAACCTTGTTGGCGTATGGACGTGCAGGTGAAATGTGTGTGAACTGTGAAACCACACTAGAAAATTTAAAACTGGGCCAACGTGCCTCGGTATTTTGTCCTGAATGTCAGCCTTTGAAAAAAGTACTCACTTCGACTAAAGCTGCAACAAGCAAACGAGGTAAAAAAGTATGAGAACCGCTATTGTGCGTCATATTTTAGTGAAAGATAAAGAAACCTGTGAACAACTGAAAAAGCGGATTCAATCAGGTGCTGATTTTGCCAAAATTGCCAAACAATTTTCGACCTGCCCTTCAGGAAAAAAAGGTGGGGAATTGGGTGAGGTCAAAAAAGGACAATTGGTACCCGTGATTGATAAATTAGTGTTTACCGCAGCAGAACGCGTACTACACGGCCCTGTAAAAAGTCAGTTTGGTTTTCATTTGGTAGAAGTAAAGTTTCGGATGTAATTTTTATGCCTTCAGCGCCTCTCCATCCTAGAGAATAGGGTGCAAACAAACGGCGCATAAAGCGCCGTTTGTTTTGATTGCGTATTAAAAATTATTGACGTTTTTTCAATTCATCACGAATTTCACGTAGCAACGCGATATCTTCTGGCGTTGCTGCTGGTTCTGGCGCTGCTTCTTCTTGTTTACGGCGCATACGATTAATCATTTTCACCATTAAGAACACCACCCATGCCAAAATGATGAAGTTAATTAAAATCGTAAGGAAGTTACCATAGGTCAGGACATTTACACCTGCTTTGGTTAACTCATCTAAAGACTGTAAATTGTTTGGGTTATCGCCCAAAACAAAGAACTTTTGTGTGAAATCCACACCACCGCCAGTGATCACAGTAATCAATGGCATGATGATATCTTTCACTAATGAGTCAACAATTTTACCAAATGCCCCACCAATAATCACACCGACAGCCAAGTCGATCATATTGCCTTTTACCGCAAATTCGCGGAACTCTTGAATAATACTCATTTAAATCTCCAGTTTTTTTTGACTTTAATTTATGTGACGAAGTATACATTAACTTTATAGCTTCATTTCCACGTAATTTACTTGGAAATCATCTGCTTTTATATATTGGTTTGCTAATTTAAACAAAAAAATGCCATCAATAAATTGATGGCATTTTTAAATTTTGCTGCCCCGCATGAGGACAACATCATTTTTAAAACTTATTTACCAGAACGGTTACGTTTACGTTCGTTTTCAGTCAACCAGCGTTTACGGATACGGATTGACTTAGGTGTTACTTCAACTAATTCATCATCTTCAATAAATTCAAGCGCTTGTTCAAGCGTGAATTCAATTGCAGGTACCAATGTCAACGCATCATCAGTACCAGAAGCACGTACGTTAGTTAACTGTTTCGCTTTAGTTGGGTTAACTGTCATGTCGTCTGAACGAGAGTTAATCCCTACGATCATACCTTCGTAAACTTCTAACTGAGGTTTAGCAAATAGACGACCACGGTCCTGCAATGTGAACAATGCATAGCCAAGGCAAGTACCTTGAACCATAGAAATCAACACACCGTTTTGACGTTTCGCAACTTGACCTGCTTTCATTGGGCCATAGTGTGAGAAGCTTGACGTCATGATACCCGTACCAGAAGTCATGGTCATGAATTCAGAACGGAAACCAATTAAACCACGTGAAGGCACAGTGGCTTCAATACGGATACGACCTTTACCGTCTACTTCCATATTGGTCATCTCACCTTTACGGTTACCCATTTGTTCCATCACAGCGCCTTGGTGCTGTTCTTCTACGTCAAAAGTCACGTTTTCGTATGGTTCTTGCATTTCGCCATCAATCTCTTTCAAGATGACTTGCGGACGAGATACACCCATTTCGAAGCCTTCACGGCGCATGTTTTCAATCAATACAGAAAGGTGAAGCTCACCACGACCAGATACTTTGAAACGGTCTGGACTGTCAGTATCTTCTACACGAAGTGCAACGTTGTGAATTAATTCGCGGTCTAGACGTTCACGAATGTTACGTGAAGTCACGAACTTACCTTCTTTACCCGCAAAAGGTGAGTTGTTGACTTGGAATGTCATCGATACGGTTGGTTCGTCTACAGAAAGCGGCGGTAAAGCTTCTACATTTTTCGGATCACAAATCGTGTCAGAAATATGTAATTCGTCCATGCCTGTTACACAAACGATGTCACCTGCAGATGCAGATTCGATGTCGATACGCTCTAAACCGTGGTAACCCATGATTTTTAAGATACGACCGTTACGTGTTTTGCCTTCTTGGTCAATCACGGTTACAGGTGTATTCAATTTCACAGAACCACGTTGAATACGACCCACACCAATCACACCCACGAAACTATTATAGTCAAGTGAAGAGACTTGCATTTGGAATGGACCATCAACATCAACTGCTGGTGGCTCGACGATATCTACAATTGTTTGGAATAACGGCGTCATATCTTCCGCTAATTCGTCTGGCGCAGGACCAGCAACACCACGTAAGCCTGATGCATATACGATTGGGAAGTCTAATTGGTCATCGGTTGCACCCAAGTTATCAAACAAGTCAAATACTTGATCAATAACCCAGTCTGGACGCGCGTTTGGCTTGTCTACTTTGTTGATGATCACGATTGGCTTCAAACCACGTGCGAACGCTTTTTGCGTTACGAAACGTGTTTGTGGCATTGGGCCTTCTTGTGAGTCAACCAAAAGAAGTACGCAATCCACCATCGACATTACACGTTCAACTTCGCCACCGAAGTCGGCGTGTCCCGGGGTGTCCACAATGTTAATGCGGTATTCAGTATCAGTACGTTTGTCTAACCATTTGATTGCAGTGTTTTTTGCAAGAATGGTAATACCACGTTCACTTTCAATAGCGCCTGAATCCATGACACGCTCAATCTCGCCCGCTCGTTCACCGAGTGCGCCCGATTGTTGTAAAAGTTTATCCACAAGAGTTGTTTTTCCGTGGTCAACGTGCGCAATAATTGCGATGTTGCGGAGAGTTTTAATATCAGACATTTAAATTCAATACGCTATAAATTTGAGGGCAAATTATACAGAAAAATACTAAAGTTTTATAGTGACACTTTATTGACACACACAATTTTTTTGATGAGTGGCGTGCTTTGGGTTTTGTAAAGCTGTGTAACTCGATTAGAATAGCGCCACTTTTGCAATTTTTTATGACTCATGTCTGATTTAAACCACTCTCCCCACCCAAAAGACCAGCTCGATTTGGTCTATGGTCTGAATGACCGTCCAAAACCATTCATCGCTTTTTTAGCAGCTTTTCAGCATTTACTGGCAATTATTGTTCCAATTGTCACACCAGGTCTCTTAATTTGCTTGGCTTTAGGTGTTTCCAAACAAGATACCAACATGATCTTGTCAATGTCTTTGGTCATTTCAGGCATTGCAACCTTTTTACAATGTAAAAAAGTCGGCCCTTTTGGTGCAGGTTTGCTCATTGTGCAAGGCACCAGTTTTAACTTTATTGGCCCAATCATTGGTATTGGCTCTGCTATGGTCGCCGCAGGCACACCTGTTGAATCGGTCATGGCGGCAATTTTTGGCGTGGTCATTGCAGGTTCGTTTATTGAAATGGGCGTATCGCAAATTTTACCGTGGGTCAAAAAGCTGATTACCCCATTGGTCACTGGTATTGTGGTACTTCTCATTGGTTTGACCTTAATTAAAGAAGGTTTAATCAGTATGGGCGGTGGCTACCAAGCCATGAGCAATAATACCTTTGCCAATACCGACAACCTGATTATGTCGTGTACCGTCTTGGCAATTATTATTATTTTGAACCGCATCAATATCACGTGGATTAAAAGCTCTGCCATTTTAATTGCCTTGGTGATTGGTTATGCAATGGCAGGCTTGATGGGTCATCTCGACTTTTCAGGTCTGAAAGATGCCCCTCTGGTACAAGTGCCGACTCCGATGCATTTTGGACTGGATTTCTCTTGGAGCTTATTCATTCCATTGGCATTTATTTATTTGGTGACTTCATTGGAAGCGATTGGTGATATTACCGCGACCTCTAAACTCTCCAATCAACCTGTCGATGGCCCACAATGGATGCAACGCATTAAAGGCGGTGTATTGGTAAATGGCGCTAACTCATTCTTGGCAGGGATTTTCAACACCTTTCCAAGTTCGGTATTTGCCCAAAATAATGGCGTGATTCAACTTACAGGTGTTGCTAGCCGTTATGTCGGCATTTGGATTGCTGCCCTACTCATCATTTTAGGTTTACTTCCTGCAGTTGCAGGTGTGATTCAGGCTGTGCCTCAAGCCGTACTAGGTGGTGCTGTGATGGTGATGTTTGGTGCCGTTGCCGCTTCGGGAATCAATATTCTTTCAGGTGTCGCTTTAGATCGTCGTGCCTTGCTGATTATTGCAATTTCATTGGGCTTAGGTTTAGGTGTTGCACAAGTGCCACAAATTCTGGAACACTTACCTGAATTATTCCGTAATATTTTCAGTTCAGGCGTTGCAACAGGCGGTATTGCAGCACTCATTTTAAATATTGTGCTTCCTGAAACTAAAAAGTAATTGCATGTCCAAAAAACACTGTCTGAGCTGAACTTAGACAGTGTTTTTCTATTGGAGAGAGAACCATGAACCCCCAAAGCGAAGTTTTACTCAGACAATATGACTATTTGTCTGGTCGCGTTCTACTGATCAATGCCCCGACCGATCAACTCCTCGCAGAATTGGGTGACTCAATCCAAGCTTCTGTTTGGACATGGAATTTTAACGACTATCAATACTTTCAAAATCAACAGGCGCAAGTGCATTTTGGTGCAGAATTGCCTGTCGGTGAATTTGATCAGGCGGTTATTTTTGTACCGAAATCTAAGGAACTGCTCAATTACCTGATTCACACCATTGCCGCACAACTCCCACAAGGCAGCAGCGTATTTTTAGTCGGTGAAAAGAAAGCAGGAATTGAACGGGCTGCAAAGCAATTACAACCTTATGGCAAAACACTCAAACTAGATAGCGCCCGCCACTGCCAACTATGGCAGCTGATTTTAGACTGCAAGGTTCAAACTAAAGCCTTAGCAGATTGGGCGCAAAACTATACAGTTGCTACACCTAAAGGCGATTTACAGATTTGTGCCTTGCCGGGTGTATTTAGCCAAAAACACTTGGATGTTGGCACGGCTGTATTACTGCCTTATTTGAATCAGGTTACTGCTGGGAAAATTGCAGATTTTGGCTGTGGTGCGGGTGTGATCAGTGCTTACTTAGCCAAACTTAACCCTGAAAATCGTATTTTTGCCTTAGATGTCGATGCCTTTGCTTTAGCGTCAACGCAAATGACGTTTGAAAAAAATCAGCTCAATCCACAACAGCTTGAAATTAAAGCCGTGACAGGCATTGAGGATGCACCGCTATTTTTGCATGCCATCGTGAGTAACCCCCCGTTCCACCAAGGCATTCACACACATTACGATGCCAGTGAAAATCTGTGCAAAACCTCACGTCGTCATCTGAAATCGGGTGGTGAACTTTGGATTGTGGCCAATCGCTTTTTGAATTATCCACTCTTAATTGAACAAAGTTTCGGTCAATGCACAATCAAGGCAGATCAACAAGGCTTTAAAGTGCTGTTTGCCAGCACGCAAAAAAATACAAAGGAAGTAGGATGAGCGACTCACACAACAGTAGAAAACTGCAGCGTAAGCTCGGTGCGCGTCATTTAAACATGATCGCCATTGGTGGCTCAATTGGTACAGGTTTATTCCTTGCTTCAGGTGCGACCATTGCCAATGCAGGTCCTGGTGGCGCCTTGCTTGCGTATGCCCTAATTGGCGTCATGATTTATTTTTTGATGACCAGTCTAGGCGAACTTGCAACGCATAATCCAACTTCAGGCGCGTTCTTTACCTATGGCAGTAAATATGTCGAAGGTGGTTTCGGTTTTGCGCTAGGCTGGAACTATTGGTACAACTGGGCTATTACCGTGGCATTTGAATTGGTTGCGGTGCAATTCATCATGAAATTTTGGTTTCCTGATATTCCTGGCTTTTACTGGAGTGCATTATTTTTAGCGGTGGTTTTCGCAATTAACGCATTAACCGTCAAAGGATTTGGTGAGTCTGAGTTCTTCTTTTCTTTGGTCAAAGTACTTGCGATTGTGGCATTCATCATTATCGGTATTTTTATGATTGTCAAAATCATGCTCAACCCTGATGTTGCTACATTTGCCAATTGGAGCAAAGGCGAAGCGCCATTTGTAGGTGGACTATCTGCCTTAATTGGTGTGGCGATGATTGCAGGATTCTCATTTCAAGGTACTGAAATGGTTGGCGTTGCAGCGGGTGAATCTAAAAATCCTAAGAAAACCATTCCTATTGCAATCAAACAAATCTTCTGGCGTATTTTATTGTTTTATATCGTGTGTATTTTCATTATTGGTACGTTAATCGCCTATGATGACCCACGTTTACTTCAAGCAGCCGCCACCGATAACATTGCGCTCTCTCCGTTTACTTTATTATATGAGCAAGCAGGCTTTGCCTTTGCTGCAAGTGTCATGAATGCGGTGATTTTAACTGCGATTCTTTCTGCAGGGAACTCGGGTATGTATTCATCGACCCGTATGCTATTTGATATGGCACGTAAAGGCAGTGCACCAAAAGCTTTTGCCCGCTTGGATGCTCGTGGCGTCCCAATGAATGCACTGTATGCCACAACAGCAATCGCTGCACTATGTTTTTTAACAACATTTATTGGTGAAAAACAAGTATTTAACTGGCTTCTGAATATGTCAGGCATGTGTGGCTTTATCGTTTGGCTCGGAATTGCTGTATCGCATTACCGCTTCCGTAAAGGCTATTTGGCACAAGGCTACAAACTTGAAGATTTAGATTACCGCGCCAAATTCTTTCCTTTTGCGCCATGGTTTGCCTTTATTTTATGTGCGATTGTTGTATTAGGGCAAAACTACCAAGCAGTGCTTGAAGGTGAATGGCTCGCTGTTTTATCGACTTATATTGGTATTCTTTTGTTCTTGGTCATTTGGTTAGGCTATAAATGGAAACACAGAACCAAACTGATTGCATATCAGGATATGGATGTGAAACCACTACACCCTGATCATGACTAAAGTAAATCTTCTTCTATTGCACTTCGTTTGAGAAGCCAAGATTCTAAAAACAGCCAACATTTGGCTGTTTTTTTATGGCGTAAATTTAAGACAAATTTTATTTTTAAAGCACTTTCATTATTGATAATACGGCGAGAGATCACATCACAAACTGCTCAATGTTGATTTTATAATCGCTAAACAACGACTTGATCGACTGATAGACATCGAGTACATATATCTTATTTTAAAATTTTGATCTGCGACGACGCTTTGGAGTTTTTTAATGAATTGACGATAAACTTGGTATAAAAATTCGACTAAGTTTACGAGTCAACAGACCGAAATATTAAGCACCATCAGCCTCTACCTTATTTACTCTTTATTCTAAAAATCATACTTTTACAATATTTTTTAAACGTATTGAATGTAAATTATTTCAGGCACTCTTTAATCCAAACACCTCATAAAAAAAGAAGTATAAAAAAACGACTCCGAAGAGTCGTTTTTTCAACTTAACTCAAATTATTGAGCTTGTTGTTCAACAGTCACTGTACGGCTGCCAGTGATCGTCGCGAATACACGACGGTTCATAGCACGACCTTCTTTAGTGTTGTTGTCAGCAATCGGTTGATCCCAAGCGAAACCTTGAGTAGACAAACGAGCTGGATCTACATTGTATTCATTTACAAGTGAAGATTTAACAGAGTTCGCACGCGCTAAAGATAAACGTTCGTTCAATGCACGTGGACCAGTGTTGTCAGTGTGACCTTCGATGCGAGCAGTAGCGTTTGGATATTCAACTAACTTCTCTGCAACTTTAGCGATTTCTGGCTTGTACTGATCTTTGATGTTTGATTTGTTCGTATCAAAGAACACACGAAGTTCCATGTTCAGGTCTTCAGTCAACTCTTGTGGAGCTGGTTGAACTGGAGCAACGGTTTCAACTGGAGCAACTTCTACTACAGGAGCAGCTGGCTTCAAGTGACCACCAAGAACAACGTTAAGACCAGCTAAAGCTGTGTAGTTCCAGAATTTTTCGTCAAAATTATGTGTAGCACGCGCTTCTGTACGTAGAGACAAAGCATCGTTTAAGCGCCAGAAAGCACCTAAACCTACATTACCTAAAGTACCTTCGTCATCAGGTAGCAAACCATCATAATCATATTTGTAATGACCAGCACCTAAAAGTACGTATGGCTTGATTTTGCTGTCATAGTTTTTAGTGATCAAATCAGAAGTAACATAGAAGTTACCATTGATTTGAGTTTGCTTATATTCACCATATGTTTCAACGCTATCTTCAATATCACCTTTTACTTGGTTGTATTCAGCTTCGAAACCTAACCATGGAGTCAATTCAACACCAATAGCGGCACCAACAAATAAATCATCTTTTAATTCAGCTGATTCTTCATAAAGATGATCTTCGTAGCTGTTATTGTGTTTAGTGTCTTGCCAAGTATAACCAAGCATTAAAGGAGTAATAGTTACGCCCGCGTTTGCAGCAGCTAAAGGAGCAGCTACGAGCATTGCTAATGCAATACGACTCATTTTCATGGATTTATCCTCCAGAGATAACAATTGTTGTTCAAGCTCAAGCTTAAATTTTCGACTACCCTGAGATAGGCTTTCTTATACCCCAGTATTATTTTTAAGCTAGTCACTTTGAATCATACAAACACTTTTTTACTTTTCCAAGTGCTTGATAATTTTAATCAAGTAAATTATTGACAAAATTACTTACAATTTCCGTTGTAATTCGGTAACTTTCTACTCAATTATTTGGTGCGAATAGCCTATCTTTCTTACGGTTTATTCTAGCACTTTCGCGAGAAGTTGTTTAGTAATTATTATACAACAAATAAAGCGCTATAAAACAACAAATTACTCAAATTAATCATAAAAAACATAACAATAACAGGTAAAGACTTATGTCGAATGTAAGAAAAAACGGCTTCACGCTGTTTGAATTGATCGTCACGTTAGCGATTAGTGCGATTTTAGTCATGATTGCCCTGCCCTATTTTCATCAGCTGATGGCACAACAAGAACTCAAGCGAATTCAGTATTCATTACAGTCCAGCCTGAAAATAGCACGCTCCCATGCCTTCACCCATCATAGTAATGTTGTGATCTGTCCAACACATGACTTTAGCCAATGCAGTAAGCAAAACTGGAATACGGGTTTTATGATTTTTATTGATCGAAATAAAAATCGTCAGATAGACAACAATGAATACATTCTTTATACAGAAAAAACTGCACTTAAATACGGAACTCTGGATTGGCGTGGCACTTTAAACATACCCAGTGTAACTTTTAATGCACAACAAGGTTTGCCGATCGGCTCGAATGGTAGTTTCTTTTACTGCTCTACTCACGTCGCGAGCAAACGACTGGTGCTTAGTAAAATGGGGCAAACTCGAGCTGAAGACATCAATGGATGTTAACTGAGCAGTCTAAATGATCTTTATATTGTCACTTTATTCTCATCTTTTTTTGCCTATACTGCTGAAGTGATCTATTCCTGCTTGGAATTAAATCTAGACAAAAGCACATATAAAAAACTGGGAGAATAAAATGACGGATATCGTTATTGTAAATGGTGCACGCACTGCAATGGGTGGCTTTCAAGGCAGTTTAGCCAATGTGACTGCACCAGAATTAGGTGCGGCAAGTATCCAAGCGGCCATTCAACGTGCGGGGGTACAAGCAACAGAAATCGATGAAGTCATTATGGGCTGCGTCCTGCCTGCAGGCTTAAAGCAAGGCCCTGCTCGTCAGGCGATGCGTCAAGCAGGCTTACCAGATTCTACAGGTGCGGTCACCATCAACAAACTCTGTGGTTCTGGTATGAAAGCTGTCATGCAAGCAGCCGATGCAATCAAAGCAGGTTCTGCCTCAATCATTGTCGCTGGTGGTATGGAGTCAATGAGTAATGCACCTTATATTCTGACTAAAGCACGTGCGGGTTACCGCATGGGACACGGTGATGTGAAAGATCACATGTTCTTAGATGGCTTAGAAGATGCAGAAACAGGGCGTTTAATGGGCTCATTCGCACAAGATATGGCCAATAGCAAAGGCTATACCCGTGAACAAATGGATGATTTTGCGATTCGCTCTCTCAAACGCGCGCAAACTGCCGTAAATGAAGGCTATTTTGCCGATGAAATTGTGCCTGTACATGTTTCAACACGTAAAGGTGATGTGGTTGTCGATAAAGACGAACAACCATTTAATGCCAATATTGAAAAAATTCCAACTCTTCGTCCAGCTTTTGCCAAAGATGGCACGATTACCGCAGCCAATGCCAGCTCAATTTCAGATGGTGCTTCAGCCTTAGTCCTAACGTCTGCAGAAAATGCAGCAAATAAAGGTTTACAACCATTAGCAAAAATTGTGGCTTATGCCACCAATTCACAACACCCATCTGAGTTCACCATCGCCCCTGTTGCTGCGATTCAAAAAGTATTGGATAAAGCGGGTTGGCAAGTTGCAGATGTAGATTTATGGGAAATTAATGAAGCTTTTGCTATGGTCACCATGTGCCCAATGGATGAGTTCAAGCTTGATCCTGAAAAAGTGAATATCAACGGTGGTGCATGTGCACTTGGGCATCCTGTGGGTTCTACAGGTTCACGTATTATCCTGACTTTAATTCATGCGCTTAAACGCACAGGTGGCAAACGTGGCGTTGCTGCTCTCTGTATTGGTGGTGGTGAAGCAACTGCAGTTGCGATTGAATTGCTTTAAGTGCCTTGCAACCCCTATTTCGTAAAGAGGGATTGAGGTAGATTGAATAAAGTCATTCCCTAACCCTTCTTTATTCAAAAAGTAAAAAGACGAATCATTGATTCGTCTTTTTGCTTATAGCTTTAAAAAGTTTAGAGCAATTCTGCACGCAACTGTTCAGGCGATTTCATTGACAATAAACCTGGCGCAACATCATAAGCAGTTTTTGCACCATATTGCTGCATTTGGTTTAAACGATAGCAAGCACGTGCATAAGCCACCAAAATACTCGCGGTAAACTCAGGATTGCTGTCTAACTTCAATGAGAATTCAAGCACTTGTTTTTGTTCATCGCTGGTATTACCACTGCGAATGACAAAACCACCATGTGGCATGCGTTGGTGATCTTTGGCTAAAGTCGCTTCATCAATGAAATTTACGGTTGTGTTGTAGTCAGCGAAATAATCTGGCATGGTCACAATCGCTTGCTCTACCGCAGCAGCATCGGCACCTTCTGCAAGTACGACATAACATTCACGAGTATGTTTATCTTTGGTGCTTAATACAGGACGCGCACCGCTACGCACTTGTTCAATGGCATCATTCGATGGAATGGTATATTGCACACCTGCTTTTACACCATCAACACGACGAATGGCATCTGAGTGACCCTGACTTAAACCTTTACCCCAAAAAGTATAGGTTTCACCATCTGGTAACAACGCTTCACCAAATAAACGATTAATCGAGAACATGCCTGGATCCCAACCAATTGAGATGAGTGCAGTTTTCTTGTTCGCTGTCGCAGGTGCATCTACAGATGCATAATATTCAGGAATACGTGCATGCGTATCGAAACTATCGACAATATTAAATTGGCTCGCCAGTACTGGACCTTGTTGTGGCAAGTCGTCTTTTGAACCACCACATAAAATCAGCACATCAATTTTGTCTTGAAAATCTGACAATGAATCCATGTGAAACACTGCTGTTTCAGCAAAACATGGTGAAACGCTTTCAGGCGCACGACGGGTAAAAATACCCACCAATTGTAAATCTGGGTTTTTATGAATCGCCGTTTCAACACCACGACCTAAGTTGCCATAACCAGCAATACCAATACGGATAGAATTTTGCATAAAGACAAATCACTTCATCATGAAAAAATTGAAAAATAAATCAGAGGATAATCACATCAAATTATCGTCTTGATTGATTTTTGATAATGTAAAAATAACGCCTACATAAGACTGCGATGCTACATCAGCGTGCTTATACTACAGCACTTTGCGGTAAATTAAATCATTAAGAAGTGCGATAAAACAAGCCGTTTGATCATTTTAAGGCAAACAAAAAGCCTGCACATGGCAGGCTGTTTGTAAATGTGTGAACCGCGATATTTCGATAAAATCTATCTACATTTCGATGAAATCCATCATCAATATATTACGCACCTGTTTGATAATTTGGTTTTGGCACTGCGGTAGAAGCTTGATAAGGATGGGTAAAGTCCGCCAAACCTGCTGCAGCTTCTTGCACATCTTTACCTTCTTTAATCACGAAAGTATCGAAACCTGCACGTTTCATATAATTTAAGACGTCTTTAAAGACATCACCGACTGCGCGAAGTTCACCCTGAAAGCCTTGACGGCGTAACAATGCCGCAAAAGAATAACCACGGCCATCGTTAAAACCTGAAAATTCAATAAAAATTGCATCCAGTTCTGCCAATGGAAATTCATGGTTTTCAGGCGAAGCATCTACCGTTAAATATAGGGCTTTTTTACCTGAAATTTGTGCCAACTGATCAAGCTGTTCAACGCTGAGCACCACATCACCTTGCGGTAATTCTGCATCTTCAGCAATCACTTGATAAGTATTGTCTGCAATCGTGCCATCTTTTGCGAGCACAGGTAGTGCAGTATTAAGCATAAGCGCGCTCCTTAAATGGTTGAATGCCGACACGGCGATAAGTGTCGATGAAGTCTTCACCTTCACTACGCAAATCTAAGTAGGTATTTAAAATTTCTTCCACCACATCAGGAATCACTTCAGCAGCAAAAGATGGCCCTAAAATATCACCGATTGACGCATCATGGTCTGCATGCCCGCCCAAAGTGATTTGGTAGAATTCCGCGCCTTTTTTATCGACACCTAAAATCCCGATATTACCAACGTGGTGATGACCACAAGCGTTCATACAACCTGAAATATTTAAATCCAGTTTGCCAAGATTATAAATGGTATCCAAATCATCAAAACGGCGTGAAATGGCTTCTGAAATTGGAATAGATTTGGCATTGGCAAGTGAACAGAAATCACCACCCGGACAGCAAATAATATCGGTAATAAAGCCAATATGCGCGCGCGCCAAGTTATTGGCATCGAGCACTTGCCACAATGCAAACAGGTCTTTTTGTGGCACATCTACCAAAGCAATATTTTGCTCATGCGTGGTACGCAACTCACCAAAGGTATATTGATCGGCTAAATCTGCAATCAGATTCATTTCTTCTGTCGTCATGTCACCCGGTGCAACACCTGCACGTTTCAATGAAATGGTGACAATACGATAGCCTTGTACTTTGTGCGCATTGGTGTTGATGTTGAACCATTGCTTGAATTTTGGATACTGCGCAAACAGCTCGCTAAAATCTTCATCGGCATAGTTTTGATAAGCAAATGGCGTGAAGTTTTTATCCATTTTTTGCAAAGTTTCTGCATCAATTTTTAAGGTTTTCACCGTATGTGCAAATTCAGCTTCAACTTTTTCTGCAAATACTGCTGGAGTTAAGGCTTTTACCAAAATTTTGATACGCGCTTTATATTTATTGTCGCGACGACCATGCAAGTTATAAACACGTAAAATAGCTTCTAAGTAAGCAATCAAATCTTCACGTGGCAAGAACTCACGAATAAAGCTACCGATAATTGGAGTACGACCTAAGCCGCCACCAACTTTAATTTTATAGCCAATTTCGCCTGCTTCATTTTTAACAATATAGACGCCAATGTCATGAAATGCAGTCGCAGCACGGTCAATTTCTTCCAGTGCAGACACCGCAATTTTGAATTTACGTGGCAAGAAGGCAAATTCAGGGTGGAAAGTCGACCACTGACGAATTAATTCACAGGTTGGACGTGGGTCAGCAATTTCGCCCGCCACGACACCTGCATACTGGTCTGTGGTGGTATTACGAATACAGTTACCCGAAGTCTGAATTGCGTGCATTTGTACGGTTGCAAGCTCTGCCAGCATGTCAGGCACATTTTCCAGTGCAGGCCAGTTAAACTGAATATTTTGACGTGTTGATACGTGCGCATAGCCACGGTCATAGTCTTTGGCAAGCTGCGCAACTTTACGCAATTGCTTAGAGTTCATCAGACCGTAAGGCACCGCAATACGCAACATTGGCGCATAGCGTTGTACATACAAACCATTTTGCAGACGCAATGGACGATATTCATCCTCAGTCAATTTGCCTGCTAAATAACGTTCCGTTTGGTCGCGGAACTGTGCAACACGTTCATTAATCAGTTGCTGATCGAAATCAGTATATAAATACATGGCGTACAGCTAGTCATTTCTATTATCACGGCTGACAGCATAGCGAGATTCAATCTATCAACAAAATGTGTTTTTTACATATTTCTTAGCGGTTTTATTGATAAGCCATTGCAACATCACAGCCTGTAAGCCTTTGCCAAAATTTACAGGCTTTTTATAGAGCTATCACAAAATAGTGCATGCTTTAGCACTTTTTCTGCTATAGCATCTGTTCGAACTTTTATTGATTACCTGTGGTTATGACTTGGCTTTATCTTCATCCTGATTTTTAGTCTGAGATGACCACTGCCCTGCGCCCAAAGCCTGCCCGATATAATCGTAACGCATTTGAGAACGTGAAAATTTAATTGGACACGCCAACTGAGTTTCAGTTTTTTCGGCATTCTGCTGAATAGGAACTTCTACTGTCCAACCGCGTTGCTGTGCCAAAGGTGAATGTAAGGCTTCATCTAAAGTGAATACAGGTTCAACGCAGACATCATATTGCGCGAATACCTGCTGCCATGTGGCAAAACTTTGTGTTTTAATTTTATCTTGAATAGCGTGTTTGACTTGCAAGCGCTCTTGCGGATCTAAAGATGCCCCTTTTTCCAAAAGTATCGGTAAGTTTAAAATCTGTGCCAAACCCTGCATAAACTGCGGCTCTAAACTACCGACTGAGAGATAACGGCCATCTGCTGTTTCATAATAGTCATAATAGGTGCCACCATTTAAGTAAGATTGCTCAGCATATTGAGGAACCTGTGCCGCCAAAACTGCTGAAGCGGCCATATTGTTTAAAGTCGCAGCGCAATCGGTCATCGAAATATCAATATACTGCCCTAAACCACTGCGCTGACGTTCTATCACTGCACTTAAAATCGCCACCAAAGCATGCAATGATCCACCTGCTACATCGGCCACTTGAATCCCGAGCGGTGGCGGCCCACCCGCTTGCCGTCCACTATGCCCCGCAATGCCAGACAAGGCTAAATAGTTGATGTCATGTCCTGCCCTTTGTTGATAATCGCCTGTTTGTCCATAACCTGTGATGGAACAATAGATCAGTCGCGGATTAATTTTTGCCAAGCTGGCATAGTCCAGCCCTAAACGCTGCATCACGCCTGGTCTAAACTGTTCCAATACAATATCGAATTCGGCAATTTTATCGTGAATAAGCTGAATACTTTCGGGGGATTTTAAATCCAAAGTAATTGACTGTTTATTCCGATTCAAATAACTGTGCGAAGTCGCTTGTCCATTGGCATAGGGCGGAAATAAACGAATTAAGTCAGGACGGGTTGCCGATTCAATATGAATCACCTCTGCACCCATATCCGCCAAATACAAACTGGCAAAAGGGCCGGGCAATAAGGTAGAAAAATCTAAAACTTTTAAACCGCTCAGTGCATGTGTCATTGTTGTGATTACTCGATTTTTACTGATTTTCCGTTCATCTTATAAACAGCAAAACTGTAACACAATGTCATGTTCAGCCATTTACCTTGATCATTTCGGCAATTTATTATGTAAAATAAGTAAAATTGGTATTGTAAATTGCCAATTTCAATTTTTAGCGTCATTTAGGTCAAGCTTACGTGAATACAAAAGAGACTGAAGGATTTAACATGAGCAGAGATACCATTAGTATCCATTTTGTAAATGCAGCGCTCACGGGTGTTAAGCGACTCGGCATGGATGTCGAAACCTTATTATCTCATGTCGGTATTGAGGCAGAACTTCTGCGCCAACCGAAAGCACGTATTTCACCTGAACAATATACTCGCTTTATTAAAATGTTGTGGATGGTGACCCAAGACGAACACGTGGGTTTTGATTCTCAGCCACGTCGTTTGGGTACATTCGCGATCATGTGCCAATTGGTAATTCACGCCAAAACACTGGGCGATGCCTTAGAACTCTCTTCGCAATTCTACAAACTGTTTGGTGATGATTGGTCGGTTACCTTAGAACGTGATAAACACGAAGCACGTTTGGTACCATCTATTCCACAAGCTATGGATCCTGATCACTTTATTACTGAAAGTATGTTGATGATTTGGCACGGCTTGGCATCTTGGCTGATTGAACGTCGCCTGCCTTTGGAGCGCGTACATTTTGGCTATCCACGTCCTGCACATGCAGATGAATACGATGCGCTGTTCTTTGCGCCTGTCATGCAATTTGACATGCCACGCACCGAAATTACCTTTGCTGCCGACTACTTGGATTTACCAATTCGTCAAACCCAAGAAACCTTAGACGAATTCTTAAAAACCGCGCCTGCGCAATTGTTGGTGAAATTCAAAAACACCAATTCTTTAACTTCGCGTATTCGTGACGTGTTAAAGAGCCAAATTGGCGAAGAAATGCCAACCTTGAACGATGTTGCATCCATGCTGTACCTATCGCCACAAACCTTGCGTCGTCGTTTGGCTGCAGAAGGTAAAAGCTATCAAGGGGTAAAAGATGCATTACGCCGTGATGCCGCGATTCACCTATTGCTGAATCCTGAACTTACCCTTGAAGATGTGGCACAACAAGTTGGCTTTAGCGAAACCAGTACTTTCCACCGTGCTTTCAAAAAGTGGACTGGCGTCACACCTGGTTTATACCGTCAGTTGCACGGTTATCATTAATTTAGAATCGACAATTCACAATAACTCGTAATTCCAATCGATTGCCCTTGCACACCGCAAGGGCTTTTTTTATCGCTCTATTATAGCTTCAATCTTTCTGCCAAATTACTGCGTCATCCCAATTAGCAAAAAACCTCACTGACCTGTACCGTTCTCGTCATTGCACTTCAAAATTTTCAGATTACACTCAAAAGCAATCATAAAGAAAACTATCGACAAGGGATTGATTATGAGCGAGGCCTACATCATTGATGCTATTCGCACTCCGCGCGGCAAAGGAAAAAAAGATGGCGCATTACACGAAGTTAAACCCATTCGCCTACTCACAACCTTATTGAATGAATTGCAACAACGACACAACCTAGACACCTCACAAGTAGACGATATTGTTTTGGGTTGTGTCACACCAATTGGCGATCAGGGTGCAGATATTGCCAAAACCGCAGCGATTGCCGCAGGTTGGGACAATGATGTTGCTGGGGTACAAATCAACCGCTTTTGTGCCTCAGGTTTAGAAGCCGTGAACCTCGCAGCGCAAAAAGTTCGTTCGGGTTGGGAAGATTTAATCGTTGCAGGTGGTGTGGAATCTATGTCACGCGTGGCAATGGGTTCCGATGGTGGTGCTTGGGCATTCGACCCTGAAACCAATATGGCTTGTGACTTTATTCCACAAGGTATTGGCGCTGACTTAATTGCCACACTCGATGGCTATAGCCGTACAGAAGTCGATCAATTTGCAGCAGCATCACAGCACAAAGCCGCAGCAGCACAAGCACAGGGACATTTCGAGCGCTCGATTGTACCTGTCAAAGATCAGGCAGGTGTGGTGATTTTGGCACAAGATGAATTTATCAAACCACAGACCACGGCTGAAAGCTTGGCACAGCTCAAGCCGAGTTTTGCCAATATGGGACAAATGGGTTTTGATGCGATTGCCCTGCAAAAATATCCTGAAGCAGGACAAGTCAATCATGTGCATCATGCAGGCAATTCATCAGGTATTGTTGATGGCGCGGCATTGGTCTTGATTGCATCGGAACAAGCGGTACAACAACACAACTTAAAACCACGCGCCAAAGTGCTTGCTACCGCACTGGTTGGCACAGACCCTGCCATTATGCTCACAGGACCCGCGCCTGCAGCACGCAAAGCCTTAGCCAAAGCAGGACTGAACATTGAAGATATTGATCTGTTTGAAGTCAATGAAGCCTTTGCAGCCGTGGTTCTGCGTTTTATTACAGAACTTCAGGTTGATCCCGCCAAAGTCAATGTGAATGGTGGTGCTATTGCCTTGGGTCATCCACTTGGCGCTACAGGTGCCATGATTTTAGGCAGCTTACTGGACGAGCTAGAACGACAAGATAAAAAACGCGGCATGGCTACATTATGTGTAGGCGGTGGGATGGGAATTGCCACCATTATTGAGCGAGTATAAGGAGTATAAAAATGAGCGCCATTCACTATTATAAAAATGCCGATAACATTGTCATTCTAACCTTTGACTCACCAAATCAATCTGCCAACACCATGAATGCTGACTTTAGAGATGCATTAGCGCAAGTGGTACAAAAGTTAAAAGCAGACGAACAGGTGGCGGGAATCATTTTCGCCTCTGCGAAAAAAACCTTTTTTGCAGGCGGTGACTTAGATGAGTTGATTCAAGTACAGCCTGAGCATGCCAGCTCATTTTTTCAGATGATTGAAAACCTAAAAGCACAGCTGCGTTATATTGAAACCCGTGGTATTCCTGTGGTAGCTGCCTTAAATGGCACGGCACTCGGCGGCGGATGGGAACTTGCTCTGTGCTGTCATCATCGTATTGCAATTCGTGATGCAAAAACCAAGTTTGGTTTACCCGAAGTGACTTTAGGTTTATTGCCTGGTGGCGGTGGTATTGTGCGGATGGTACGTTTATTGGGTTTACAAACTGCCCTGCCGCTGTTGATGGAAGGCAAACAGCTGAGTGTGGAAAAAGCACAAAGTTTAGGTTTAATCCATGATCTTGCTGAAAATGAAACAGAATTACTCAGCAAAGCCCAAGACTGGATTCTTGCACATCCTCAATCACAACAAGTATTTGATGTCAAAGACTATAAAATCCCTGGGGGAACACCATCTACACCTGCTGTCGCGCAAATGCTTTCCATTGCTCCTGCCATGCTACGCGACAAAACCAAAGGCTGTTACCCTGCGCCTGAAGCAATTTTGAGTGCAGCAGTAGAAGGTGCGCAGGTTGATGTCGATACAGCCTTACGCATTGAATCTCGCTATTTTACCCAGCTCGCAACAGGTCAAATTTCTAAAAATATGATTGGCACCTTTTGGCATGGGCTGAATGCGATTAAATCGGGCAGTGGCCGTCCGCAAGGCATTGCACCACATCAAACTCAAAAAGTCGGTATTTTAGGTGCAGGCATGATGGGTGCAGGCATTTCTTATGCCACAGCAAGCAAAGGTATTACGGTTGTTCTGAAAGATGTATCCATCGAACAAGCTGAAAAAGGCAAATCTTACAGTCAAAAACTACTCGATAAACAAGTATCACAAGGTCGTATAAGTGCAGAGCGAGCGGCACAAGTCTTAGCCAAGATTCATCCAACGGCACAGGCTGCCGATTTACAAGGCTGTGATTTGATTATTGAGGCGGTATTTGAAAACCCCGCACTCAAGGCGCAAGTCACTCAAGAAGCCGAAGTTTTTCTGGCAGAACAAGGTGTGATGGCATCCAACACCTCAACCCTACCCATTAGTGAACTTGCCCAAGCGTCGCAAGACCAGCAGCGTTTTATTGGACTGCATTTCTTTAGCCCTGTCGATAAAATGCCATTGGTCGAAATCATTAAAGGAAAAAATACCTCTACCGATACTTTGACAAAGGCCTATGATTTTGTGCAGCAGATTGGTAAAACACCGATTGTGGTCAATGACAGCCGCGGCTTTTTTACCAGTCGGGTGTTTGGCACTTTTGTGCAGGAAGGCTTGCGCTTACTGGCAGAAGGCGTACATCCTGCCAAAATTGAAATGGCTGCTTTAAAAGCAGGCATGCCTGTTGGCCCACTTGCCATTCAGGATGAAGTATCTTTAACCTTATCTGAACACGTGGCACAGGAAGCACGTAAGGCGTTGCAAGCCGAAGGAAAAGACCGACCACTGTCGAGTGCAGATGAAGTCATTCAAACCATGATTCATCAATTCTCGCGTAAAGGCAAAGCTGCAGGTGCAGGCTTTTATGACTATCCTGAACAGGGTAAAAAACAGCTTTGGTCGGGGTTAAGCCATTGGTATCAAAATACCGAAATCGCTGAACAAGAGATGATAGATCGCTTTTTATTTGTGCAAGCACTGGACAGCTTACGTTGCTTAGAAGAAGGTGTTTTAGAATCTGTCATTGATGCCAATGTTGGTTCAATTTTTGGCATTGGCTTCCCTGCATGGACAGGTGGTGCTTTACAATTTTTGAATCAATATGGTTTAACACAGGCTTTGGCACGAGCACAGCAACTTACTGCTGAATATGGCGAGCGTTTTACCCCACCTAAAATCTTGCAAGATCGTGTTGCTGCAGGTGCTAAAAGCATTTAAAGCTAAACTTTAAATTTAAAGCAATCTGGGAGGGATATATCATCCCTCTTTTTATTTGCTCAAAATTACAATGAATATCCCTGCATAAATAGAATTTAATCCGTTTTTCATGCATTTTATGTTATAAAGTTACATAATTTTAAGATTTAGATTCAAATTGGGTAGATGCACATGACCGAACGCCTTACTCCTGAAAAATCACCTTGGGGTTGGAAAGCACTCTTTATTTTCTGTATTTTGGGTGGAATTTTCATGTTTATTTTCTGGTTAGCGGTCACGAATGAACCTGACTACATGCCTAGCCAGCAACAAAAGCAGAATACTCAGCAACACGCCTTTAAAAATGCGCCAGCTATGTCACAAGAAGCATTGGCAAAAGCACAAGCAGATCGTGAAGCACGTGAAGCTTTGGCTGCTGAAACTGCAGATGCACACGGTATGACTGAAACAGAACATGCCAATATGCCTGAAAACCATGAGCCAGCACCCGCACATGGACATTAATATGCGCTAGCGGCTCTGTTCATACAGTTTATAAAAAGAAATCGCCATGATCACATTCCATCATGGCGATTTTTATTTTGCACGATTAAAATCAGGACTATCGACAATTCGTTTAAAATATCAATCGCATATCTACATGCGGAATACCACAATCTAAATACGACTCACCCTCAACCTGAAAACTCAAACTTTGATAAAACGGAATCGCGTGTTCCTGCGCAGACAACTTGACCCACGGACGTTGCTGCTGCTTTGCCACCTGAATAATATGCTGCATTAAAACACGTCCCACACCTAAACCGCGCTGTGATTTCAACACTGCGACCCGTCCAATACTGTGATTTTCCAGTAAACGTGCTGTTGCAATCGCCTGTCCAGTTGCATAGACCACAAAATGCAAGGCAACTGCATCTTGTGCATCCCACTCATCTTCAGGCGCAATTCGCTGTTCCTGAATAAAGACTTGCTCACGAATAGATTTGGCCTCTGCAGCAAATTGTGTCCAAGTGCCCGATTGAATTTCATAATCTTGCATCTTTATATCCTGTTCCATCTTGCTTAGCACTTAGAACCAATGCCCTGTTGATCCCACTGATCGTTCAACAACAACTCCAAAGAATGTTTTTGAATACCGTACATGGTTTTTAAATCACGAATTTGTGCCAAAACTGCTTGATCAGGTTCACTCCAATTTTGACGTTTGGTTGCCAAAATCATTTTGTTTTTACTGGTGTGTTCTAAAGCGACAAACTCAAAAACTTTGGTGTCATAACCATAGGCTTTGAGCAATAAAGCGCGGATGGTATCGGTTAACATTTCCGCCTGTTGCCCTGCATGAATGCCAAATTACAGCATCGGTTGCAACACGCTTGGGCTTTGTAATTGTGGACGCAACTCTTTATGGCAACACGGCGCGCACATAATCATTTGTGCATTCAGGCGAATACCAGTATGAATTGCAAAATCGGTGGCGACATCACAGGCATGCAAAGCAATCATTACATCTAAATGTTCTGGCTGATAGGTGCGCACATCGCCCTGAAAAAAATCTAGCTGCTGAAAGTCTGAAGCACTCGCCACCGACTGACAAAACTCAACCATTTTCGGGTTTAGTTCCACCCCAGTCACAAAGGGAATAAATTGCTGCTTTTGCAAATAGTCATAGAGCGCAAAAGTTAAATAGCCTTTGCCTGAACCAAAATCCACCACGCGCAAGGTATTTTCCGAAATTTTGATTTGCGCCAAGGCACCCGAAAAAATTTCAATAAATTTATTAATCTGTTTCCATTTACGCGCCATGCTCGGAATAATTTGCGCTTTGGCATCGCTAATCCCCAAGTGTTGTAAAAATGGGCTGGATTGATCGACATAACGCTGCTTTTCTCGGTCATGTCCTTGTGGTTCTTTCGGTTTCGCTATAGTCGGTGCTGTTTTACTAATGCTGAGCATGGCTTTCTTTTTGTTCTTTTTTAGCTGAATTTCCTGATCTGTCGTAAATAAATTGGCCTGTTTACAATCTGCCAATAAGTGACTCAATTGTATCTGTGCTTCTGCCAAAGGATAGTTTTTGGTGATATCCTGCGTTTTATGGCGATACAAACAAGTTAAAACGGTGTCTTGATTTAGCTGAATCACCCGTAAGGTGATTTTTTCTAATTGTTCCAGTTCGCCTTTATATTGACTCAGCACCACACGATCAAGCTTTTGTGTATCAATGGCTTGCTGAAAAGCCTCTAAGAATTGTTGTTCCTGCACAGAGGGAGAAGCCAAAGTCGACATAATAAAAACCTGAAAAAATTACAATTCAAGTTTAATTGTTATTACCCTAAAAGCAAAATTGAATTACGATACAGTTGTATAATTAAAGAAATTAAAGCAGATTCGCCATGAAATTAAATGCCCCTTTAGTGCCTGATTATGACCTGCAAGAAGAACGGATTAACTATCTGAGCCATGGTGTTGGTGCGGCTTTGGCATTTATTGCAGGTATTCTTTTAATCATTAAAGGTGCGTATTTAAGTACGGGACAATGGCTAGGTTTGTGGGCCTATGCAATAAGCATGGTACTGCTTTTTTCTGCTTCAATGCTGTATCACATGGCAACCGCAGCAGACCGTCGTTATTTTTATAAAAAGTTAGATCACACCGCAATTTATTATTTAATTGCAGGGACTTATACCCCATTTTTATCCATCGCGATTCCTACTCAAAAAGCACAATATTTGTTAATTGCCCTGTGGATTATTGCCCTGATTGGCACCCTATTTAAACTGGTATTTATCAACCGTTTTCATAAAATTTCTTTAATTGCCTACTTGGTGATGGGTTGGTTAGCCGTTCTGGTCATGGACGATATGCAAGCCTATTTAAGCAGCCAAGCCCTGACCTTTTTGCTAATTGGCGGCATTGCCTACACCGTGGGTGCATTGTTTTATGCCTTAAAACGCGTAAGATATACCCACGCAATTTGGCATGTATTTGTCTTAATTGGTGCAGGCGCACACTTTCTGGCAATTTATCTGTATGTGATTTAACGCTGAATATCGCTCATGTCTTACAGATAAAACGATCAGATTTGAATGGTGTTCATGGATGCAGTTTTGTAACCGACTTCTTGTTCAAAAAAGTATAACTACAAGAAGTATCTACTATTTTTCTGCCAGTGCGGTCTGTGCCAAATTGCACTTTCATTTAAAATTCACTTTACATAAGGTCCTGTATGGCATCTTCATCTACTGCTGCCGCTGAACAGCCGACTCAAAATTCTAAATTTCGAGTACTGACTGCAAGCTTGGTCGGTACCACCATCGAGTTTTTTGACTTTTATATCTACGCCACTGCGGCAGTCATTATTTTCCCGTATCTGTTCTTTCCGATCAGTACTGACCCAATGACGGCAACCATTCAATCTCTCGCCACCTTTGCAATTGCCTTTATCGCCCGTCCAATTGGCGCAGCTTTATTTGGACATTTAGGAGATCGGATTGGACGCAAAGCCACTTTGGTCGCGGCATTATTGACCATGGGAATTTCTACAGTCTGTATTGGTTTACTGCCGACGTATGCACAAATTGGGATTATCGCGCCATTACTGTTGGCGTTGTGTCGCTTAGGGCAAGGTTTAGGCTTGGGCGGTGAATGGTCGGGAGCAGTACTGTTAGCCACAGAAAATGCCCCTGAAGGTAAACGTGCTTGGTATGGCATGTTCCCACAATTGGGCGCTCCGATTGGTTTTATTCTTGCCACAGGTTCATTCCTTATTTTAGGTGCGCTGATGTCTGAGCAAGACTTTATGACATGGGGCTGGCGCATCCCGTTTATTTCGAGTGCCTTATTGGTGATTGTCGGTTTATGGATTCGCTTAAAACTGCATGAAACGCCTGCCTTCCAAAAAGTGTTGAATAAACAAAAAGAAGTCAATGTGCCATTTATTCAGGTCTTTAAAAAACACGCTAAAATGTTAGTGCTCGGTACAATCGCTGCAATTTGTACCTTTGTGGTGTTTTATCTGACTACGGTATTTGCCTTGCAATGGGGCACCAAACAACTGGGTTATTCACGTGAAGAATTCTTAAAACTTCAACTACTAGCCACATTGTGTTTTGCTGCTTTTATTCCCCTCTCAGCCGTTTTAGCCGAAAAATTTGGACGTAAAACCACCTCTATCGCAGTGTGCATCATCTCTGCAATTTTTGGCTTATTTTTTGCCGATATGCTTGCTTCAGGCAGCACGTGGATTGTATTTATTTTCCTGTGTATTGGCTTGGCAATTATGGGACTTACTTACGGGCCCATTGGTACAGTATTGTCTGAAATTTTCCCAACATCTGTACGCTATACAGGCTCCGCACTCACCTTTAACTTGGCGGGTATTTTTGGCGCATCGTTTGCCCCACTCATTGCCACCAAACTTGCCACCACTTATGGCTTGGCTGCAGTTGGTTATTATTTAAGTGCAGCATCCATATTGTCTTTAATCGCATTTTTAATGATTCGAGAAACCAAGCATGATGATGTAAACAATCAAATTTAAGCGCAAAAATTGCATCAAAAAACCAGCCTCGGCTGGTTTTTTTCATGTAGGCGATGGTGACGGTGCTTACAATAATTCAATAATATCAATCGTGGGCGGCACACCAAAACGAAAAGGAACACCGACCATTCCTGTCCCTACAGTCACAAATACATCGGCATGATCATGGCGATATAACCCCTTTTTATGCCCTAAAATAGATACTTTTTTCATCACATAATCGGTCAGCCACGGCAGTTCAACCTGCCCACCATGGGTATGTCCTGCCAACATCAACGGACGTGTCGGCAATTTTGGCACCATATCCACTGTATCGGGGTTATGTGATAACAACACCCACGGCTTATCCTGAGGTAAATCGGGCATATAGCGCATGTCGGTTTTACCTGCCCATAAATCGCCAATACCGAGCAAACGAAACTCATCAAACTCGACAATTCTACCTTCAATATCAATCACGTTATTTTGTTCTAAAGCCGTTTTTAACAGCTCTTGAATGGGCGGGCCAGGATACTGCTCATCATGATTACCATTTACCGAATATACAGGCGCACAAATTTCTTTTAATACCGCCAATTCTTCGACCAATTTATTTTCAGGCTCATAAGTCCAGTCGCCTGCTACAACGACAATATCGGGGTTTTGCAAATTGAGTTTTTTCACAATTTGCTTCAATTGACGCTCATGCCCAGAAAACAAGCCAATATGTAAATCTGCAATTAAAGCAATTTTGACAGGCTTTAATAAACGGCGATCTGCATAAATTTGATATTTGGTAGTTTTGACTTGAATCAAATGCGGTTCAATAAAACGCGCATAGCTCAACACAGCACTGACTAAAAATACAAAAATCGCTTCGTGGATGGAGTAATAGCCCTGAATACCCGCATAGACACTAAAAAAAACCAAAGGCGGCAACAGGTAAGACAAATAAAATACCAACAAATGCACAAAGGCCTTAAACGGGTGAATGGTTTCTGTATTGGCCTGACTGCGCCATGCTTGCGAAACTGCCCACAGCGCCAAAATTGCCATACCCATATAGAAATACAACACGACTGAATCGTTATCCCACATATTTATTCTCTATTACTTCATACTTCTGCTATTCAATGCTGCGCTAAACCCAGATGTCGCATTTAACCCACACACGTCATATATCTGTATTGTCATATTTATCTTTTCATAGCTGACAATTATACTCAAACCCTATTTTTAACTTATTTGCTCCTCGTGCTAAAAAGGAATTTAATTTGGCAAACCGCAGCTCATCCGCTCCATTTCAAAATATTCGGCACAACGTCTTGTGGCTGAGTTGCGCCTTCGTTTTGACACTCTCAGGCTGTAGCACGCTGCCCAAACAGATTGAACATCCGATCCGGATGGCGTTTGAAACCCCAACCGATCAAACCAGTTTGGCCAAAATTGTACTGCCGCTACGCGAAAAATATCCGCAGCTTACGGGTTATCATGTCCTGTATGATCCGCTCGAAGCCCTAGCAGCACGTATCTATCTGATTAATAAAGCAGAAAAATCTTTAGATTTACAATATTATATTTGGGATAACGATAAAATTGGCGCGCTTGCACTACACGCCATTATTCGTGCGGCAGATCGTGGGGTGAAAGTCCGCTTATTGGTCGATGATAACAATGCCAAAAAAATGGAAGGCATTTATCTCGCGCTCGATCAACACGTCAACATCGACATCAAACTGTATAATCCATATCGCTTTCGACATTATCGTGCCATGGACATGATTTTGGATTTGAAGCGTATTAACCGTCGTATGCACAACAAAAGCTTTATTGCCGATAACCAAATTTCTCTGATTGGTGGGCGCAATATGAGCAATCAATACTATAACGTCAGCGACAATTATCAATTTTCTGATGTCGATGTGATGTTAGTCGGCTCGGCTTCGGATGAAATTATTCACTCTTTTGATGAATACTGGAATGATGACTATGCTTATTCAGTCAAGCAATTGGTCAATCCACAACATTACACCTTGCGTTATGAAAGCTTAAAACAGCAATTAGAACAGCACGATCAAGAAGCCACCGTACAAAATTATTTAGATTTGGTGACTCGTTCTAAAGCGATTGAACAGTGGATGACGCGTAGTATTAAGTTCGATTGGGTCAGTGCTGAAGTGGTCAAAGATGCGCCGAGTAAAATTAAAGACCGCGCCTCAAAAGAAGAACATCTCAACTTTCAATTGCTGACGCATTTAGAGAAGCCAAGCAGTAGTGTCGATATTATTTCTGCGTATTTTGTCCCTGAACAATCGGGGGCAGAAAAACTAAAAGACTTGGCGGATGATGGCGTTCAGGTACGCGTACTGACCAACTCCTTTAAAGCCAACGATGTTCCTGTGGTGCATGCTTTTTACGCCAAATATCGAGAAGATTTATTGGCAAATAACGTGCAGCTGTATGAGTTTTTGGCGCGACCTGAAATGGAAAACCTAAACACACATACGCACGAAATTTCCAAAAAAGCCAAAGTCAGTATGAAAGGTTTAAGCCGTTCTAGTTTACATGCCAAACTCATGGCATTGGATGAAAAACAGGTATTTATTGGTTCGTTTAATTTTGACCCACGCTCGGCATATTTAAATACTGAAATTGGAGTAATTTTAAATAGTCCACCATTGGCTCGCGCAGTTCACCAGACCATGGATGTCAATTTATCCAAATATGCTTATAAACTGGTTTTAGATGCGCAACAAAACATTCAATGGCAGATGAAAAATCCACAAGGCGAAACTCAAATTCTAAAAAAAGAACCAGGGATGAAATGGTATCAACGTGCGGCAATGAAAATTACCTCATGGCTGCCAATTGAAGGCTTTATGTAGCAACATAATATTGAAGCTGTTGGATGATGACCATTATTCTTAAAAAAATGTGATGTGCTTAGGCTATCTTTAACATGAAGATGCGCCTAAGCATGTTTTATGATGTCAGCACTTGTGGTTTTAATACCTGACGATGCAACTCAGCCAAACCTTCTGTCATGCGTTCCTGTACCACAGCAGTTAAAGATTCAATATCGTGGCCTTCTACCACAATTGCAGGTAACGCCATTAAATGCGCTGTCACTTTCGGCATTTCCAAAACATCTTTCACATGATCAACAAAGGTCATGTCATTAATAAACGGCGCAACAGTATCTAACTCACCTTGCTGATTCACATAACAAATCAGACAAATTTGCACAGGTCGTTTGGCTTCAATTGCTGCCCCTAAAATACGACCATGCACTTTTTTAATTTTGCTTCCATCTGACGTGGTCGCTTCAGGAAAAAATAATACAGGAATATCTTGTTTTAAAAATTGCGTGATTTGTTCACGAATTTTGACTGAATCGCCAGAGCCACGCTTAATAAATAGCGTCCCCCCACCTTTGGCTAACTTACCCAATAACGGCCATTTTTCAATTTCAGCTTTGGCCAGAAAAAATACCCGCGCACTAGAACCCAATACCGCTACATCTAACCACGAAATATGATTACTGACCCATAGCGCAGGGTCATGCGGAATTTCACCATGAATTTGCACTTCAATATTAAAAACTTTGCACAATTGACGGCAAAAATATTGCACATAGCGCGTATTGTTCGGGTTGTTGGTGTCTTTATACAATTGATGACGATAGACCAAATAGAACCCTTCACCAATCGCGCCAGCCGTTGCCAGAACTTTTTTGCTATACAAAGCAAGCTTTGCAAAACCATGAATTGGAGATGTGTGAGTTTCAACAGCTGGGTTCATAGGGTCATCACTAATTGTTAAACGCAAAACAACGTATAAAGGTCTATATTTTGCTCATTCTATACTGTTCAATCTGAACTTGCATTGATAATAAAAACCGAAACCTGCATGCAAACATGCGACTTTTGGCAAAATCTAAATAGATAAATTCTATATTGGGGTCATCCTTATAATTGAGTTTACATACGTTGATATAGCATCAAATCAGGGCGCAGGAAAAATCCAATCATCTATTTCCCTGCACAAACATTTTTTCTACTAGAATATAGCTTTAGCATGGAGATTGCGCTGAGTGGAAAATTTTGTGCCACATCAAGATGGCGAGCGTGTTGTACTGGTCAGTGTCGCTGTCCAAATTTTAGAAGACCTAGATGCCGAAGAATTTCAGCTCTTGGCTGAATCTGCGGGTGCAGAAGTTTTACAACATGTCCACACTCAACGTAGTAAACCCGATGCCAAACTCTTTATTGGCTCAGGCAAAGCCGAAGAAATTGCCGCATTGGTCAAAGAACACGACGCCAATTTGGTCATTTTTGATCATGCACTCAGTCCTGCACAGGCACGTAATTTAGAAAAAGTGATGCAATGCCGTGTAGTTGACCGTACCGAACTCATTTTAGATATTTTTGCTCAACGCGCCCGCACTTACGAAGGTAAATTACAGGTCGAATTGGCACAATTACAACATTTATCTTCACGTTTGGTGCGTAGTCGCAGCAACTTAGACAGTCAAAAAGGTGGTATCGGCTTACGTGGTCCTGGGGAAACCTTGCTTGAAACTGACCGACGCTTATTGCGTATTCGCATGGGACAACTAAAAACCAAACTCGATAAAGTCCGTCAAACCCGTGCACAAGGTCGTGTGGCTCGGCAAAAAGCCGCCATTCCTACCGTTTCATTGGTCGGTTATACCAACGCAGGCAAATCGACCTTATTTAATATTTTGGCGCAAAGTGATGTCTATGCTGCTGACCAACTGTTTGCTACGCTTGACCCTACTTTACGGCGTTTAGAATGGGATGGCATCGGACGTCTGGTATTGGCAGACACCGTTGGCTTTGTAAGAAACCTATCTCACTCTTTGGTGGAATCTTTTAAAGCAACTTTGGAAGAAACCTTAGAAGCCAGTTTATTGCTGCATGTGATTGATTCAAGCAACCCCGATGTGTTGGAACAAATTGAAGCAGTCGAAGGTGTGCTAAAAGAAATTGGCGCAGATGTACCTATTTTGCGGGTTTACAATAAAATTGATGTCTCAGGCGAAACAGCCAAAATTATCTATGAAAAACCGCATCAACCTGACCGTGTCTATGTATCGGCACATTCAGGGCAAGGTTTAGACTTGTTAAAACAAGCCGTACATGAATGTTTGATGGGGCAAATTCAAAAGTTTGATCTTAAATTACAACCTGCTTATGGCAAACTGCGCAATCAACTGTATGCGCTCAATGTCATTCAGGCAGAACAGTACGATGATGAAGGTCAATTACATCTACAAGTCAGCATGGCACCACATAAACTGGAACAACTGATTAAACAGGCACATTTACCGATAGACGAAATTTTAGGTGCACAGGCAGAACAATTTAAACGTCCGCTTGAAGCATTTGAAATTGACGATCAGATCGGTTAAAACGTGATAAGTAAAATTTTAATGAAAGATCAAAAATGAGCAGGATAAAACATATCGATTGGCCAGCATGGATCGGCACACTCCTTTTGATTATTGTGTTTCGTGAAGCCTCTGTATGGATCATGACCCAATTTAATCACCCAGAATTAGGCAATTTAGTCGGTTTGCTCAGCCTGCTGGCGGTATTATTTACATGGCGCAAACTCAGTAAAATTCCTGCTCGTCTGGTCGATACCAACAACAAAATCATGAAAGAAAGTGCCTTTGCCTTTTTACCCATCAGCGCGGGTTCATTAATTATGCTCACGCACATGGGCAAACAAATTCCAATCTTCTTAATTGTGTTGTTTATCAGTACGCTGATCCCGCTTTGGCTGTATGCCAAAATGGCAAAACGCTGGCTTTAGGAGATTAAAATGCTGTCAATTCTATATGGTTTTTTAATCACTCTCGTTGCATATTTACTGGCAAAACCTTGCAACCAAAAAGTCCCGCAAATCCCTGTGATTGTCTTTGGCATGTGTTTTGTGTTGCTACTGTTGTATTTTTTCGGGATTCCATACGAAACTTACGTCGCACAAACCAACCCTTTGTTTAATCAATTATTGGGCTATGTGACAGTTGCACTCGCCATTCCTCTAGCAGCCATGCGTTATGACGATTTACCCCTCAAAGCGATTTTAGGTATTTTGTTCTTTGCCAGTCTTAGTGCTGTGGCGCTGCCGATGGGGCTTGCTTATGCGCTACATATGTCCAGTGCCGATATTATGGCATTTGCCACCCGTGCAGTGACCACGCCGATTGCGATTAATATCGCCACGCTTTTGGAAGCCCCAATTCAACTGGCAGTCTTGATTGTGATTTTATCGGGTGTTGTAGGTGCTGCTTTCTCACCTTTTATTTTAAGACACATCAATGATGAACGTGCCTCTGGTTTGGCTCTAGGTCTGGCTGCGCATGCAATTGGTACCGCCCAAGCTTGGCAACGAGGTAGCGTAGCTGGACGTTATGCCGCCTTTGGTATGGCCGTCAATGCAGTATTTACCGCAGTATGGCTGCCAACTTTTATACTGTATTTACAAAAAATGTGACTGAGCAATCACTTATTTAGACTTGTCGAGTTTTAACTTTCTTTTTACTATGAAATATCCAGTTAGCCAAAAACAAGGAACATTGAACATGGTCAAGATGAAACTCACCGTTGCCTTAATCTGCTCAGCGTTAGGAAGTTTTGCGCTAGCTCAAGATATTACGGGTACTTGGAAAAATATTGATGACAAAACAGGTTCATCAAAAGCAATTTTAGAAATTCGTCAGGAAGCCAATGGCACCTATACGGCTAAAATTGTCAAAGTTACCCCTCGTCCTGGCTACACCCCTAAAGATACCTGTGTCAACTGTCCTGCGCCTTATACCAACCAACCTATTTTAGGAATGGATATACTTAAAGGCTTAAAACATACAGGTGGTACTAACTTCTCTGGTGGAAAAATTATTGACCCATTAAACGGCAATATCTACAGCACCAAAGCCAAATTAAGCAGCAATGGTAAACGTCTGACCATGCGTGGTTATGTGGGCGTATCTGCTTTAGGACGTAGCCAAACTTGGATTAAAAGCGACTAATTAATTGCTTCACTTTTCACTTAAAATGCCACACGTTCGTGGCATTTTTTATTGGTTTTCTTACATTTTAGTCGCAACTTTAAGATTAATTTTTTCTCAAATCGCTTGACTCCTACCACAACTCGCTTTATATCTTGAATAAACCTCTGTGATCAATTTCGGCAATCAAAGGAACTGATATGAAGAAAAATTTACTGATAGGTGCATTTGCAAGCTTAATGTTCAGTGGCAGTTTATTTGCTGCAGACTTAACTGGAACTTGGCAAAGCATTGATGACAAAACTGGCTCACCTAAGGCTTTAATTGAAATTACCAAAGCGGAGAATGGTACGTTTACGGGTAAAATTATCAAAGTCACACCACGTGCAGGCTACACCCCTAAAACCATTTGTGTCGATTGCCCTGCCCCATATACCAATAAACCACTCGTCGGCTTAGAAATTATTAAAGGTTTACAACATGTGGATAACAACAACTATGCCAACGGGCGTATTCTTGATCCACTTGCAGGCAAAATGTATAGCTTAAAAGGACGTCTTGCTGCCAACGGTAAACGCCTAACCTTGCGTGGTTACGTCGGAATTTCAGCCATTGGTCGGACACAAACGTGGATTCGCCAACAATAAGCGAGTAATTGTGTCTCATCGGTCATTTTTTCTGGATACTCGGGACTTTGTGTCCGTTAATTCACAGATTAGACTAGCCGCAAAGACCGAGTAAGGGAAATAAAATGATTCAGAAATTGGCTTTAGGAATAGCCGTCATCTTCGGCAGTCTAAGCACTTTGGCGATGGCACAAGATTTAGCAGGAACTTGGCAACAAATTGATGATAAAACAGGCTCACCCAAAGCTGTCATCGAAATTCGTAAAGAAGCCAATCAAACCTATACGGGTAAAATTGTGAAAGTAACCCCGCGTCCGGGTTATACCCCACGTGAACTTTGTAATAAATGCCCTGCGCCTTATACCGACCAACCTATTTTAGGGATGGATATTTTAAAAGGCTTACAACAAGTCAAAAACAGCAACAATTACGAAAAAGGACGCGTAATTGATCCATTGGCAGGTCGTATTTACGATGCAAAAATTCGCCTCAACTCAACAGGTAAACGTTTAACTTTACGTGCTTATATGGGTGTATCTACACTAGGTCGCAGTCAAACTTGGATTCGAATTCAATAAAATTCAAGATAAAAAATAGCCACCTCAATAGGTGGCTATTTTCATTTCATCATCACATTTTTAAATTTTAAAGATGAATGTTATTACCATTCTGCCAGCGGATTATCCACTGCAAACAATTGCTGATCTTCCAAACGATAAGCCACAAGCTGATTGCCCCACACACAACCGCCATCCACATTTTGAATATTGTCGGCTACCGTTTGTCCCTGCAATGCTGCCCAATGACCAAATACGATTTGATGTGTTTGCGCAGCTAAAGATGGATATTCAAACCACGGTTTAAAACCTTCTGGCATCGGATCATCTAAGGCATCTTTAAAGCTGAATTCCAAACCACCCTGTGCATTGGCTAAACGCATACGGGTCAAATAGTTGGTAATACAACGTAAACGCGCATGCCCCTCTAAATCATCCGACCAAACTGCAGGTTCTGCCCCATACATTTCCTTTAAGAATGCATCCACTACCTCAAAGTCCTCATGCCCAATCACCGCCTCAACTTCTTTTGCCAAAGCTGCGGTTTGTTCCGCATTCCAAATATGTGGAATACCTGCATGAGTTAAAATGGTGTTTTCATTAGGAAAAAGACACAATGGTTGTTTACGCAACCAATCAATCAAATCATCACTGTCAATTGCATCAATCACATCACGAGTGTTGTCTTGTGCTTTGATTTTCTTTAAGCCACGTGCGCCTGCCAACAAGGTTAAATCGTGATTGCCTAACACCGTTGCTGCAACGCCACGATCTACCAGTTTTTTAATAAAACGCAAAGCACCTACCGAGTTTTCACCCCGCGCGACTAAATCGCCTGCAAACCAAATAAAATCTTGATCGGGATCGAACTGTATTTCTTTTAATAATAGTTTTAAGGCTTCAAAGCAGCCCTGCACATCACCAATGACATAGTTGTATCGAATTGCTGCCATTAATTCACCATCTGATCTGCCAATGCGACAAATGCACTCAAACTTAAAGTTTCAGGACGTGCCATTGGGTCTACCCCTGCACGTTCAAACGCATCTTCAGCCAACATGCCTTTTAAGCTATTGCGCAATGTTTTACGACGTTGGGTAAATACATGCGCCACCAAACGTGCCAATGCTTTTTCATCTTTGGCAATAATCGGTTTAGTCACATAAGGCTCTAAACGGAATACTGCAGAAGTCACTTTAGGCGGTGGATTAAATGCGCCAGGCGGTACTTCAAACAAGAACGTTGGCTTACAATAATACTGCATCATCACCGATAAACGCCCATATTCTTTGGTATTCGGTTCAGCCGTGATACGATCTACCACTTCTTTTTGCAGCATAAAGTGCATGTCTTTAACTTTGTCACCAAACTCTAAGAGATGAAACAAAAGCGGCGTCGAAATGTTATACGGCAAGTTTCCAACCACACGTAGCGGGCGCCCTTCCTGAAATAACTCGGTAAAGTCATATTTCAGCGCATCACTTTCTACAATAGTTAAACGCTCAGGATGTGGCACACGTCCCGGTAAGCCTGCGGCCAAATCACGGTCTAATTCCACTACAGTCAAAGCATCACACTCACCAATTAAAGGTGAGGTCAATGCCGCTAAACCCGGTCCAATCTCGACAATATTATCGCCTGGACGTGGGTTCACTGAGCGGACAATTTTGGCAATCACGCGTTGATCATGCAAAAAGTTTTGACCAAAGCGTTTACGAGCCTGATGCCCTTCATCTTTTGGGTTTAGGGCATTAATTTGATACATAAAGATTTCCAAGCTGAAATTATGAACGTGCTAAATCCAGCGCTAAATCGACAGCAACATGCAAGCTAGAACTTTTCGCAAGTCCCGTACCTGCGAGGGAGAGCGCTGTGCCGTGATCGACTGAAGTGCGAATAAACGGTAAGCCTAAAGTAATATTGATTGCTTCACCAAAGCCCTGAGATTTTAACACAGGTAAACCCTGATCGTGATACATCGCTAAAACTGCATCGGTATCTTTTAAATTTTCTGGGGTAAATAAAGTATCTGCAGGTAAACTTAAACTGAGATTTTCACCGCGATTACGGTAATTTTGCAGCACAGGATTAATCACCTCAATTTCTTCCATGCCTAAATAACCATCTTCGCCCGCATGTGGGTTCAAACCACAGACCAATACTTTAGGATGTTCAATTTTAAACTTGCTTTTTAAATCGTGCAGCAAAATATCAATTACTTGTTCTAAACGTGTTTTGGTAATGGCATCTGCCACGGCACGTAAAGGTAAATGCGTGGTCGCCAAGGCAACGCGTAAGGTTTTGGTGGCTAACATCATCACCACACGCGCAACACCTGCAAACTCCTGATAATATTCAGTGTGCCCACTAAAAGAAATACCAGCTTCATTAATAATAGATTTTTGCACGGGTGCTGTCGCCACGCCCACACTCTTACCTGTCATTGCATAAGAAGCTGAGCGACGTAATTGCTCCAAAACGTAAGCTGCATTTTGTGCATTTAAATGCCCCAACTCAACATCTACAGCCAAAGGCACATGCTCAACATATAACTGCCCAAGCGCTGCAGGCTGTTGCTGACCTGAATATTCAATCAATTCGACTTGTTGCTTTAGAATTTCGGTGCGTTGTTGTAATAATTGATGATCTGCCAATACCACAATTGGACGCTCATCTTGTCGAGCTGCCAGACTTAGACAAATATCAGGTCCAATACCTGCAGGTTCACCACTGGTGACATATAAAGGGCGCATGCAGCTTCATCCACTATAGCTAGGTGTAGCTGAATTATAGCGCCATCCTGAGCAAAATTGTTTTATCTCCAATCTAATCTAAATCGGCTATCTAAGATGCCCATCTGATGCGCCCATTCCGAAATGCCAATCACGACCATACATAACAACAAACCTATAAATAGTATTTTGGGCGCTTGTTGAGTGACTGCTCGATAGTTTTGATCAGATAGACTCAACATGATGAAGCCACCGATGCCATATAGCATAAAAGGGAGCAAGGTGATGTGCATAAATACAGAATAGATTAAGATAAAATCAAATACATCAGTACCATAAGCTGCACCTACCAACAAAAATGCCAGTTCATACAGACCAATCAATGTGATGAAAAAACCTGCTATAAATTTTAGCAGTTTATTTGGTTGCGGCTTTAATGCTTCTGTCGTTAATGCTTTTGTCGTTGTAGCGATGCGTTCTAAATCATCAGACATAGTGATCCGTCCTCATCATTATTATTAGCTGCGACCATACAGAAAAAGCTAAAACAGCACTAGATAAAGAAGATCAATACCTGATTTTTACTGTCGTGAAATGGTCGCTAGAGGTGATTTTGCTTTTATAACCAAACTTGATAAAATATAGCGCTTAAAATGTGACTTTTCCATTGTAGTTCTACCCACTCTCAGGTAGAATTCGGACTCCTTTTTGTTTGGACAGCTTCCATAGTCCAAACCAACTATAATAGGTAGTGGTTTAATGAAAACTCTCAGCGCTAAGCCAGCTGAAGTTCAACACGACTGGTACGTTGTTGATGCTTCTGGCAAAACTCTAGGTCGCCTTGCGACAGAAATCGCTCGTCGTTTACGCGGTAAGCACAAAACTTCTTATACTCCTCACGTTGACACTGGCGACTACATCGTTGTCATCAATGCTGAGCAAGTTCAAGTGACTGGTAACAAATCACTTGACAAGAAATACTATCGCCACACTGGTTTCCCTGGTGGTATCCGTGAAACTAATTTCGAGAAATTAGTTGCTCACAAACCAGAAGAAATCTTCCAACGCGCTGTAAAAGGCATGTTGCCAAAAGGTCCTCTTGGTTATGCTATGATCAAGAAAATGAAAGTGTACGCTGGTGCTGAGCATCCTCACACAGCTCAACAGCCACAAGTTTTGGACATCTAAGGGATACAGCACATGGCTACTAACTATGGTACAGGTCGCCGTAAGACCGCAACTGCACGTGTTTTCTTATCAGCTGGTACAGGTAAACTCGTAATTAACAACCGTACTCTTGAGCAATATTTCGGTCGTGAAACTGCTCGTATGATCGTACGTCAACCATTAGAGCTTCTTGAAGCTACTGAAAAATATGACCTTTACATCACTGTTGCTGGTGGTGGTATTGGTGGTCAAGCTGGTGCAATCCGTCACGGTATTACTCGTGCATTGATCGCATCTGACGACACTTTAAAACCTGCTCTTCGTCAAGCTGGTTTCGTTACTCGTGATGCTCGTGAAGTTGAACGTAAGAAACTTGGTTTACGTAAAGCTCGTAAACGTCCACAATTCTCTAAACGTTAATTCGTTTACCGAATCGGACACAAAAAAAGCCTTGGATTTTCCAAGGCTTTTTTTATGCAAATCAACGAGCTGAGCATTTTAAGCCAGATAAACAATTCGGATTCACATACACCAAAAATCAAAATTCAATACAGTCCAAAAATTGAAAACCAATCAACAAATATCTCATACACTTTTATCAGCTTTGCTGGGTGATTTTAGTGGCTAAGTTTAGTATCCTATTCTATTCATTTGGTTTTATTTCGGATTATGTCAGTCGAGAACGCACCCTTACAAGGCATTACCCTCTACAGTCATGCGGACGACTTTCGCTCACATTGGATTCGTTACGTTCTGGCCGAAAAACAAATCAAATATCAACTGATTTTGGTCGATTATGAAGATGAAGATCTTGCAAGCCTGAATCCGTATAATCAACTTCCAATGCTGCTAGAAAACGATTTAAAACTCTTTAATACTGCGATTATTTCCGAATATCTGGATGATCGTTATCGACAAAATAAACTCTATGCAGATGCACCTATGCCACGTGCAGAACAAAGACAATATATTTGGCGCTTTGAACAAGACTGGTTCAAACTTGCCGATCAGATGCTACGTCATCCTGATAGCTTAGAGTACACAACACAGCGCGCTGCACAAAAAAAATTACGTGATACACTCATTTCACTGACACCATTATTTCAGCATTATCCTTATTTCATGTCAGAAAATTTCAGTATTTTAGATTGCATGCTGGCACCCTTATTTATACGGCTAAAAGCCATGGGCATAGAATTACCCCAACAACACTGTCGTCCAATTTTCCTGTATTGTCAGCGGATTTTTTCACGCCCTGCCTTCACTCAAGCAATGACTTTGCAAGAAAAAAATCGCTATCAAGAATTTTTAATTCATACTTAAAGAGCATATTATGTCTGAATCTGAAATCAATTTAAGTCCAACCCGTCCTTATTTAGCCCGCGCAATTTATGAATGGATTTGTGATCACCAACTCACACCACATTTATTGGTCGATGCTACACAGCCGAATACGCTTGTTCCTGAACAATTTATTCAGGATGGTCAGATTGTCCTAAATATCGTTCCACATGCAGTGCATGCCTTACACATGAGCAATGATGCAATCACCTTCTCTGCACGCTTTGGTGGCGTATCACGCGACTTATATGTACCTATGAATGCCGTCGTAGGTATCTATGCAAGAGAGAATGGACAAGGCTTATTCTTTGATCCAAGTGAGTATGCACATATCCAAAATGATCAAGATGCTTTAGAATCAAAGACTGAAGAAAAAACCGAACAAACTAAGAAAAAACCAAGCCTTAGATTATTAGATTAAAACAATGGAGTAGTGAATGGCTTTTGATTTAGTACAATATTTTGCAGCGCAGATTAAACTTCAAAAGCCCTCGCTTTTGAAACAATATAATGCTGTTGATCGCGACCAATATATTCAAGAAATCAATGCGCTGAGCTTAGGCAAACTGGTCAGTCTGTGGCGAGAAGACAACCAAAAACTTTATCAAGAAATTGATCATCAAGATGAATTATATATTCAGGAAATTGCACGTCGACTCACCACATCTCCACACAATCAGTCACCTCTCTCCAAAACTGAGCTTGAACAGAATATTAGTGAAGTCTTAGCCTTACAACTCACAGAGCTCAAGCAATTGGATCAAACTGGTAATTTTGGCAATAAAGGTCTAGGTGAATTATTGCTAGGTCAAATTGAACATTTATCTGGTCAAGCGGATGATTGGGTTTGGTCAACAAACGATCTAATAGAGTTAAAAGGTTCTAAACCAATTCCTCAAGAAGAGCTATCATTAGAGGCATCAATGAAGGAGTTTAATCAAATGGTTCAACAACATACCCACGATGATCATCAAAATATTGAGCCTGTAGAAGCAATTGTACCCACTTGGTCTAAAGTACTAGAACCTATCGTTGCGATTGCGATTTTAGCAATTCTATGGTGTTCCGTTACTCAATTATTCGCTTAAATCAATCTTCTATCTAAGCCGTAATAAAACCATCATCATCTGATGGTTTTATTTTGCCTTCACTTTTTATAGTTTTAATATTTTCTTTCTCCCATAAAAAAACACCCCCAACGCTAGTTGAGGGTGTTTAGAATAATGAGCTGGCGATGACTTACTCTCACATGGGTAACCCCACACTACCATCAGCGCGAAGAGGTTTCACTTCTGAGTTCGGGAAGGGATCAGGTGGTTCACTCTTGCTATGGTCGCCAGCACAA